>DATKVT010000158.1 GCA_035529935.1 Williamwhitmania sp.
TAGGCCTGAATATAGGTGCGACGGAAACCATCGAAGAGGAAGCCGTTGGCATCGGGGTTGTCGGTAATGGTGTTCTCAATAATCTGCACAATAATTTCGTCAGGGACCAAACCACCGGCGGCAATAATGCTCTGCGCTTCCTGTCCCAGCTTGGTATTGTTGGCTAACTCACGGCGAAGTAGATCGCCCGTGGAAATGTAGAAGAGGTTATACTTCTTAATGAGAAACTCGGACTGGGTTCCCTTTCCTGCCCCCGGAGGGCCAAAGAGCGCAATGTTAAGCATAGATGTAGGTTTGCAAGCGGTTTATTGGGTTGTTTTCGTTACCCAAGATAGGAAATGATTTGTTGAATTGGAAACATTAAAATAAGAAAAGAGGGGGTTGACTAAGACAATGGGGAAATTTGAAGATGAGAAAAAAGTGAATTTGAAAAATTCAAGAATGGGACAAGTTCAAAGGAGTTTCTCTTTTCTCCTCACGCTCTGCCCAAATCATGGCTTCAAAACTATCGTTTGTAGCATCTGCTAATAGTTCTATTGGAGTGCTATCGTTCTAAAATATTTGCAACAACTTTTAATTCAAGTATTTGACCACTAAATTCTTATGTTTTTAATATCTTGCATCCTTCAGTTTAAATTAATCTCACGGTTGTCACTTTGGGGGATAGAACCATGTAACCATCAGTATGCAATTACATTCATGATCACTTCTTGCTCCGTTCCCACTCACCTCAAATTTTCTTTAATCTTTGATATAATGAAATCCATCTTAAAAGGTTTGGAGATGTAGTCGGTACAGCCACAACCAAATGCTTTATTCCTATCAAAGTCGGTGGAGTATGCTGTTTGAGCAATAATGGGCATGTTGGGATTAAAATCTTTTATCTTCATTGTGGCTTCAAAGCCATCCATAACGGGCATTTTAATATCCATCAGGATGAGATCAATTTCCTGTTCTTTACAAATAGAAATAGCCTCCACACCATTTTTTGCCCACACCAGATTAAGGTTCAAGTTCGAAAGAATCTCCTCCAAAAGCATGTAGTTCGATTCTTCATCCTCCGCAATTAGGAGGGTTTTGGTTATGTTTGCGTCAGCTTTCGCTCCACCTATGGGTTGGTTATCGGCTGCAATTTTCGCTATTGTTTTTTTATGGGGGATTGTAAAGTAAAACGTTGAACCTTTTCCTAATTCTGATTTTAGCCAAACTCTACCACCAAGAAGCTCAACATATGCTTTTGATATAGACAACCCCAATCCAGAGCCTCCAAATTCGCGAGCACCAGTGCTTTCCACTTGGCTGAAATGTTTAAATATTTCCTGCTGCATTTCGGGGGAAATGCCAATACCGGTATCCTCCACATAAAACTCAATTTCTATTTCTCTTTCCTTTACGCTATACCCAAAATTAACATATCCCTCCTTTGTGAACTTAATGGCGTTATCGAGCAGCTTTGTCAATATTTGTAAGAGCTTTGCTTCGTCCGACATGATCAAAACTTCATCGTGGAGTAGTATATTTTCCGACACCAATGTAAGACCTTTGGATTGGCACTTGGGCTGGAAATGTTCGTAAGTCTGATTCATCACCATGTTTAGGTCAACCTTCTCCTCTGCGGTGCTCTCCTGCCCTGCCTCAATGGTTGCAATGCTTATTATGTCGGTGATAATGCCAAGAAGTTGGTAACAACTTTGAGTGATTATGTCGATGAATTGTACTTGCTTTTCACTCGCAAGGGCAGGATCGCTAAGAAATCCGGAAAAGCCAATAATCGCATTCATGGGCGTGCGCACCTCATGGGAGATGTTGTGCAAAAATGCGGTCTTCAACCGATCACTCTCCTCCGCCTTTTCTTTGGCAACAATTAAATCTGCCTCTGTTCTTTTACGAACCTCGATTTCAGCGGATAGATCAGCCGTTCGTACCTCAACCAATTCTTCAAGACGCTCGTTTATTGTTCTCAGCTCCTCCTGTGCCTGAACTAATTCAGAATTTTTTTGAACTGCTGCATCATAGGAGGAGATGAGCAGTGAAAGCATCTGCTGCTGATTGGCCGTTATAAACCGTTTCTTACCCCCAAATGATATTTCAACGCCAACCCTTACGATATCACCATGACGGAACTCTTTATTGGCAATGATTTGGTCAATGATAGACAGTAAATATTTTTCGGAATAGGGTTTGGTAAGAAAATTATCGGCACCACAGGCAAGCCCTTCCAGCACATCCTCGGAATTAGAGAGGGAGGTTAGCAGAATTACTGGAATATCTGACGTGGTCTCATTTGATTTAATGGCTTTGCACAATTCGTACCCATCCATTTCAGGCATAACAATATCGCTGATAACTATTGCTGGCAACTTCTCCAGAGCAAGGTCAAGAGCCATTTTTCCGTTTTTGGCCACAATTACCTCAAAGCTATTCTTCTCAAGGGCGTATCTCAACTGCTCTGCCTGAGTTGGGCTATCCTCTGCTATTAGGATTTGGAAAACAGCCTCTTCCGAATCTACTGTGTCTTTCATAGCGTCCTTTCATTATTAGTAAAATAATTGAAAGATATTGTGCAACGATTTACCTCGGTAACGGGGATATCGTAGAGTTGTCAGTCAATGTTTCCAGAAAAATTTTAAGTAACACTGGGTGTTCGCTCTATCTCTGTAGTTTTTCTATTCATTCTACTTGGTTTGTAATTAATACCGTTTGCTGAAAAATAGTGCGTTATTATACAAATTTAATCCATTCGATCTCTCAGCGGAAGTGTGAAGTAAAAAGAGCTGCCCCTATTCACCTCACTTTCGGCCCAAATTCTACCACCATGCTTTTCAACAAACTCCTTACACAAGGATAATCCCAAACCAGTTCCTCCCTCATTATCAGTTCCTATTGTGGTATTTGTTTGTGAAAAGTTAAATAAGTTAGCTAAGATTTCCGGTGCAATCCCAACTCCACTATCGGTAACAGAAATGGTAAGGCTTGAATCCCTTTGCGTGGCACCAATATCAATTCGACCTCCTTTATGGGTGAATTTTATGGCGTTAGAAATCAGGTTTCGCAGAACAATTTTCAGCATATCCGCATCGGCAAATGCAACAGTCCCCTTACCATAAGAGCTATTTATGGTGATGCTTTTTTTATCAGCGGTCTGTTTTAAATTTTCAACTACCTCCAAGCCTATATCTGAAAATTCCAACTCCTTGGGCTCAAAAGAAATTTTACCCGATTGCGATTGTGCCCAAATGAGTAGGTCCTCCAGTAAGGAAAAGGTATTTTGTGCTGATGTGTTAATTATACCAAGCATTCCTTCCTTCTTTTCGATATCGTAAGTTCGAAAATTTTTCGTTAGCATATCTAAATAGCCTAGTATCGAATTAAAGGGGCTCTTCAGATCGTGTGCAATAATAGAGTAGAATTTATCCTTCTCTGCATTTACAATCTGCAGCTGCTCGTTTTTGCGCTTAATCTCTTCCTCTGCCAATTTATGGTCGGTGATATCGATTGTAAAACCAGCTATGTAGGTAGGTATATTCTCAACATAAATGGGGAACTTAATTGTATTATAGTATTTCCCATTTAACTTTTCCTCAAGCATAGCTGGCTTTCCATCGCGAAGAATTTTCAGATCGTCAGCAACAACTTTTTTAGCAAATTCTGATGGAAAAAGATCATCCATGGTTTTGCCAAGCAGGTCATTAATAGGTCGACCAAGCATTTGCTCATAGTTCTTGCTTAGCCTAAGCGAGCGTGTCTGAGCATCTTTAAAAAAGACATAAACGGGGCTATACTCCATAAATTGGTTAAATATTAATTCGCTCTCTTTCAGCTGCTCTGCAATTTGCTGGCTAATTTTAGTTTCGGCCAACAAATCTTGTGTTCGTTCCTCCACCAACGATTCCAACCTTTCGTTCAACAATCTTAACTCATCGCGGGTTTTTACAAGTTCTGCATTTTGCTGAACAGCTCCGTCGTAAATATTCAACAACAAATTGATTACGCTTTGCTGATCCGAATTGATAAATCGTTTTTTTCCTTCAAATAGAATTTCTACACTAAAAGGAGATGTATTTTGAACCTGACCATTTTCTTCGGAAAGGATTTTATTTACATTAGTCAGAAAAGATAACTCGCGGAATGGCTTAGTAATAAAGCTGTTAGCACCAGATGAAAGTCCGTGAATTACCTCCTTCGCATCCGAAAGTGAGGTAATCAAAATAACGGGTATGTCCTTGGTTGCATCTTTCGATTTTATCTCCTTGCAGAGGTCGTAACCATCCATCTTAGGCATTACAATATCGCTGACAACCAACAATGGTTTATTCTCTCTGATAAGAGCAAGAGCTTCCTCACCATCTTGAGCAATTATTGATCTATAATCACCTTTCTCAAGAATATACTGTAATAGCGCTGCTTGTGAAGGACTATCCTCAACTATCAAAATGTAATTAAAATCACTTTTCAAGCTCTTTTTGTTGTCCATAATTTCCCAACTTATTTTGAAAACAGTGCACTTATAGTCTTTGATATATTTTCGGGTGAAAGGATATAGGTTGCTGCATTTAGCTTTATAGCCTCGCCAGGCATTCCATGCACAACCGAGCTCTCCTTATCCTGCGCAAAAGTAATGGCACCACAATCTTTCATAAGCTTCAGCTCATCTACCCCATCGCGGCCCATTCCCGTAAGCAAAACGCCAACCGCTTTTGCCCCAAATGCTTCCGCTGATGTACGAAATAGGAAAGCGACGGATGGCCGTAGCCCATTTTCCAACCCATGGTTACTCAGCACAATTTTGGGCCCATTTTCAACGCCCATATGGAAGTTATCGGGTGCTATATAACCATGACCCGGTAATGGAAACTCTCCGTGAGAGGCAATATGTAGCGGAAAATGGGTGGTGTTCTTAAGCCATTCAACAAAACCTTCGACAAAACCTTGAGAAATATGTTGAACAATTAAAATTGGGACTGGAATATTTTTGGGCAAATTGGAGAGTATTCTTTGTAACACCAGAGGGCCTCCCGTTGAGGCACCAATTGAAATGAGCTGAATTGCTGCTTCCGTATTTGTTGTTTTCTTTATTTCGGGTTTAGCAGTAAAATTTACTTTAGACCGAGAGGCAATTCGTTTAACCAATTTCACCTCTGACATCAATTTAAGTGTCTGAACCAACTCCTGGGTATCTTTTTTATAATCGGGATGATCTACGCTTGGGGGCTTCTTAACAATGGCTAAAGCACCTGCATCAATCATGCTAAATGAAAAGGTTACATCCTTAACGTTTACACTTCCAGTAACAATAACAATTGGCGTTGGATTCGTCTCCATTATTATCTTCGTAGCCTCATAGCCATCTAATTTGGGCATATGCCAATCCATTGCAATCACATCGGGAGAATGCTTAGCAACCGCGTCGATTGCCTCTTCACCGTCGTTAGCAACTCCAACAATACTAAAAATTGGATCAGAGCTAATCGCATAAACTAGCAGCTGCTGCATTACGGGGGAATCTTCAACTATTAGGATTTTTATCATTATTGCGATTTTATTTACGAAGAATTGAAATTAGAAAATAGAAATTAGTAGCCCAACTTTAACCTACTTTCCAATATTTCCCAATTTCAAGTTTCCAATCTAGAATTCTCAATTTCACTGTATTTTGTGGTATTTATAAAGGTGTTTAATTTTGGTCCGAATTTCTCAATTATTATAAGGTACTTTTCTGCTTGGGTTTCATTAAGGATTCTTCTGCGGATCAACTTTCTCAACCATGCTTTAGTTTCCTCAAAGGAACCACGTGAATACAAATAGAATTTTCTTCGATCGGGGGGTGTAAACCGGCCATATCCTTCGGCAATATTTGCAGCGATACTATCGGAAGATCGGATAATTTGGTATCCAATTGTGTTTTGAACCTTTTTATCCCAGCTGTCAAAATCTTTCCATATCATATCGGCCAATTCCTCCGCCAGTTTATAAACGTCCAAATCGCTAACCTTTATCATGTCAATTAGAACTGTTTTGTTTCCAAATTTCCAATTTCCAACCCTTCTATATCAATTTTTCTATCACCTCCAGCAAATTACTTTGGTCGAAGCTACTCTTTACGATATAGGCATTGGCCCCAACATCTATTCCAAGCTCGCGATCCTCTCGCGATTCCAAGGCTGTAACCAGCACCACGGGTAGCTCAGCAAGCTTCTTCTCCTTTCTCATCTTTGCGGTAAGCTCAAAGCCATTCATTCTGGGCATATCCACATCCGATACAACTAAATCGAACTCCCCAACCAACACTTTCGTGTAGGCATCAACACCATCCACCGCTGATTCAACTATATAACCGGCAGATTCCACAATGCTCTTTATTAAAGCACGGGAGGTGATTGAGTCGTCTACCACAAGAATTCTATATTTCTTTGCCGCATCGGCTACCACCTCCTTCGGCTCCTTTATTGGTGCGCTAATTTGGGTTGCAGACTGCATCAAATCGGCAACATTGATAATGGGCACAACTTTTCCATTCCCCAAAATGGTTGCTCCGCCCATGTTTCTTACCTTAACCAGCTGCTTACCCAACTTTTTAACAAGAATTTGGAGCTCGTCGAAAATTTCATCTACCACAAAGCCAATTCGCTTTTCATCGTGCTTTAGAACAATAATTTGAATAGCGCTAACCGATTGATCAGCACCCGATTTCCTTGTAGATCCATTAACAGTATTCCTAATTCCAAGCACATCGCCAAGCTTTATAATTCCAATAATCGCTGTACCAAGCAGGATTGTCTCCCTATTTTCGGTGGTTTTGATCTCATCCTTACTAATCCTAATAGCCCGTTCCACATTTGCAGTTGGCATAAAAAAGAGGTGATCGCCAGTTCTTACCAAAACGGCTCTTGAGGTTGAAAGGGTGAGCGGCAGCCGAATGCGAAACGTTGTGCCAATATTTAGATGGCTATCGACGGAAACGGTTCCCCCTAGCTTTCCTACCTTTTCGCGAACAATAGCTAAGCCCAAACCACGCCCAGAGATATCGGTAATCATGGGGCTTGTGGTAATACCCGATTTAAAAACTAAATCCTGCACCTCTTGCGGAGACATTGTTTCTGCGCTCGCCTTTGTGATAATACCCGACTTAATCGCAGCTGAAATTACTCTATTGGTATTAATGCCCTCGCCATCGTCCGAAATGCTAATTTCGAGGTTATGGCCCTCAATTGCTGAAAAAGAAAGAGTAATAGTTCCAAAAGAAGTTTTTTTTGCCTTAAGCCGATCTGATGGAGTTTTTATGCCATGATCGATGCAATTCCGAATTAAATGCACCAATGGGTCCTTAAGCTCTTCCAAAACTCGTTTATCCACTTCAACCTCTTTCCCCTGAATAGTAAACTCCACCTCCTTCTTCTGAGCACGAGCAAGATCACGAACCAGCTTTGGAAACCCTTCTGTAATTGTGGAAATAGGGAGCATTAGTATCTTTTTCATCGACTCAACATGCTCATCTACCATCCGGCTTAGCGAACGTTGATCACTTTCTAACTCATTTATAATGGTACTGAGATGTCGCTCCAGCTCATCCATCCGTTCAGTTGTCCAATTAATTATCTCTTTCGATTGAGCCGGACTTGAAGCTGAGTGGAGGGAATACGTTTTAACCAACTCCACCTTCCATGAATTAATCAGATCGTGCATCTCCCCTAGCTCAACTACCCTTTGAGCAGAGGTTACTTTAGATTGAATCATCTGCTCTGCTTGCAAAAACAGGGGATCAAGCTTTGCTATAGGGATTCTTACCGATTCTATTTGCAGCAATTTTTCCTCAACGGGTTCATTCTGAGATGCCGAATTACTTGATGGTACCTCAGCTGCCGTTTTTATTGCTCGCGGAGTTTTAACTGTAGCTATTGGCTCAACCGCTTTTGTAATCGAATGATTAGCATCACCGATGGATTGTAGCTGTTTTATTAATCCTCTCACCTCGTTGGAACTGGCTATCGATACCCCTGTAACCATTTTCGAAATGGTATCAATGGCTTTATGGATAAGATCAAACTGATAGGCAGAAAAAGAGAGTCGATTGTTCTTGAACTTGGCAAAAATGCTCTCCAAAACCTGACATAACGATTCAATATCGCTCCTTCCAACAGACCGTGCCGCCCCCTTCAGACTATGCATCTCACGAAAAATTGATTCGATCAGCTCCACGGTCCCTATGCTATTTGGATTCTTCTCCAATTCAATTAAGCCCTTGGAGAGCACGTTAATATGCTCCTCCGCCTCAACCTTGAACATGGCTTGAAGTCGTTTTATGAATTCTTCGTCTTTTGTATCCATTGGGGCATCTTCCTTTATATTTAATGTTTAGCTTTTAGGATGAAGACTATTAGGCTGTAGGTTTATAGTCAGGAAAGCCTATTTTCCTATAGCCTAATAGCCTATAACCTAAATCTTATACTGTTCAACCAAAACTTTCAGCTTCTGGCCCAGCTCATTTAGACCCTTGGCTGCTTTTTCGGCCTGAACCATGCTTGCAGCATTCTCAGTTCCAGCTTGATTGATATTCTGCATTGCCAACCCAATCTGATCCATACCCACAACCTGCTGCTGACTCGATGCCACAATCTGTGTTGCTGCCTCAACTGCTTTGCTGCTGCTGTCTGCTAATTTTTTAATGGTATCGCCAGCCTGAGCCGATTGTTTTACGCCAATATCAACCGCTCTGCTAGTTTGTTCTGTCGCCATTACAGCAGAACTAGTTGTTTTCTGTACATCATTTAATATATTACGCACCTGTATTGTGGCTTCTTTTGACTGTTGTGCAAGATTTCTAATTTCCTGAGCAACTACGGCAAACCCTCTTCCCTGTTCGCCTGCTTTAGCAGCTTCAATCGCAGCATTTACCGCTAGCATGTTCGACTTATCTGCCACCTCGGTTACCGAGGCAATTATGCCTCCAATTTGTTGGGTTTGTTCGCTCAAACGAATAATTGTATTTGCCATTGAATCCATTTGAGTTTGAATTTCGTGCATCCCAGTTAATGTCTCATCTACTGCTTTTTGGCCAAGTTGAGTAACTTGAGATACCTGTAGAGCATTTTCCGAAACACGGCTTGCCTTTTGACTGGAAAGCTGCGCAGCTTGTCGCACCTCTTCAACGGTTGTGGTAGTTTCGCTAATTGCAGTTGATGTTTCAACTGATCCAGACGCAACCTGAGTAGTAGCAGCTAATATCTCGCTGGTGGATGCAACTAAAATATTAACAGTATCTTTTACTTCGCTCAAAATACCTGTCAATGCTGCAGTACGTGTTTTTACCATTTCTTCCAACTGATCTCGATACCTAATTAGCTCTTCTTCAGCCTGCTTTCTCTCGGTGGCATCAATTGAAACGCCAATTACACCAACAACCTCCCCTGCTTTGTTTAAATATGGAATCTTAGATGTACTTACCCATTTTCTTCCATTTTTTGTTTCCCAAGGTTCATCGATATTAATCTTTGGTTGTCGGCTCCTTATAACTTGAAGATCATCATCCCAATAAGCTTGTGCCTCCTCTTTGGAGTGTAAGTCATTCAGTGATGTACCTTCCAACTGCTTTTTGGACATTTTGTAATTTTCGCACATATACTTGTTAACTCGGAGATATCGATTCTCCGTATCCTTATAAAAAACCAAGCCAGGAATGCCGTCGATGATTATTTCCAGCTCGGAAGATAGAAGTTCAAGCAGCTCAGATTTCTTAATGGATTCTATTTCCAATAATTTCCGCTCATTTATATCTTGGAAAACACCACTAAGCTTTACAACTTCACCATTTTCCATGTATGCCTCCCCAATTGTCCTTACCCATAACTTGTTCTTTTTTGCGGTTATTAGTTCAAGCTCTACATCGAAAGGTTCACCAAATTTAATGGCTCTGTCTACGCAATTTGATATTATTGGAATAGCTTCTGGAGCATAGAATTTAATTGCAGTTTCCAAATTTGGAATGAAGCTAGACTCTACCTCATGTATATTGTAAGTTACCTCTGACCAGTAAAGAGTACCGGCTTTAATATCCATTCCCCAAGCACCAACCTTTGCAAGTCTGCCCGTCTCATCTAATAATCTTTTTCGTTTTATAAGCTCTTGTTCTGCCTTATTTTTATCTGATACATCGCGGGCTGCAGCAAAAACTCCCTGAACTTTTCCCGCTTCATCTTTATAAACAGTTGCGTTGTATAGTACATCAATTGTTTTGCCAGAGCTGTGCCGCAATGTTAAAGGATAATCTCTGACAACACCCATAGAAAGTACCTGCTCGTATCCAATTTTGGCTTTTTCGGGTTCCGTAAAGTAATTGGAAAATAAGCTGCCAATTAATTGTTCTCGAGGTACTCCCGTGGCCAATTCGGTCGCTTTATTTACATCGGTTATGGTTCCCACAGCACTAATTGTTACAAGTGGATCGAGGCTTGCCTCAATAAGGCTACGGGCGTAGAGCAAAGCAGCGTGCATTTCTGCTTCCCTTTTATTTCTACCACCCAAATCAAAGAATTTCTTCATACCAATATCTCCAATTAGTAATTGTTATCAATAGAAGTCTTGTCATCCACATCATACCAAATACGCTATTCCACCTTAACTTCTTCTAAATCCTATACTGTTCAACCAAAACCTTCAGCTTCTGGCCCAACTCATTTAGACTCTTAGCAGCCTTTTCGGCCTGAACCATGCTTGCAGCATTCTCGGCTCCAGCCTGATTGATATTCTGCATTGCCATCCCAATCTGATCCATGCCTACGGTCTGCTGCTGGCTCGAAGCTACAATCTGCGTTGCTGCCTCAACAGCCTTGGTGCTGCTTTCGGCCAACTTTTTAATGGCGTCGCCAGCTTGAGCCGATTGCCTTACGCCATTCTCCACCGCTTTACTGGTTTGCTCGGTGGCCATTACGGCGGAGCTGGTGGCTTTTTGAATATCGGTTAATATATTGCGCACCTGAACGGTAGCCTGCTTCGACTGCAGTGCAAGGTTTTTAATCTCCTGAGCAACAACGGCAAATCCTTTTCCCTGCTCTCCGGCTTTAGCTGCTTCGATGGCTGCATTTACAGCCAGCAGGTTCGATTGATCGGCCACATCGGTTACCGAGGCTATAATACCTCCAATCTGCTGGCTCTGCTCGCTCAAACGGACAATGGTATTGGCCACCGATTCCATTTGATTTTGAATTTCTTCCATTCCGCCTAGGGTTTCATCAACGGCTTTTTGACCGATTTGGGTTACCTGAACTACCTGCTGTGCATTTTCCGAAACACGACTTGCCTTTTGGCTTGATTGCTGAGCTGCCTGTCGCACCTCCTCCACTGTTGTTGTGGTTTCGGTTATGGCGGATGCAGTCTCCGATGAACCGGTTGCTATTTGTGTAGTGGCTACAAGTATTTCACTGGAAGATGAAGCAAGTAGGTTAACGCTTTCTGAAATATCTTTCATTATACTGCGCAGATTGTTCAGCATCTGCAAAAAAGCATTCCCAAGAAGATCTTTCTCTGACTGCGGTGTTATAGATCCCGTTAGATCACCGGCAGCAATTTTTTGAGCCGCAGCAGCCATTCCTTTAAGAGCGTCTATCATTTTTTTGAAGTTCTGCAGTAGAATTCCAACTTCATCACTGCGCTCAACCACCATCAGCTCAACATTTAAATCGCCCTCACTTATTCTTGTTGCAATTTTGGTTATCTCATTGAGGGGTCTAGAAATATTACGAACAATTAAAATCCCGATGAGAATAATAAATATCAGGCTTAATAAAGTGCCATAAATGATAACAGATTTTGTCAAAAGGACATTCGTCTGCATACTGCTATTCCGGACTTCCAGCAGACCTCTTTCGGTATTTTCAATTTCATCAACCGCCTGTCGAATGTTGTCCATTAGCATTTTACCTTTATCGGTAAGGACAACTTTCAGCGCAGCATCAAAACCATTATTCTTACGGAGATTTATTGTTTGATTTAGAACTTCAAGTTTATCAACAACCATAAGCTTAACTTTCTTAATCCTCTCCTGCTGCAAAGGATTATCTTTAGTTAATTTAACTCCATTGTCAATATACTTAAATATACTCTTTGTTGCTTCGTTATAAGGTTCAAGATATTGGTTATCGCCAGTAAGGATAAAGCCACGCTGCCCCGTTTCAGCATCCTTTAGCAACGAGATTACCATTTCTTCGTTCTGCAAAACAAGATAGGTATGGTCATTCCAGCCAATACTCTCATTAAGCTTGACTATCATTGCATAGGCAAAAATGCCAAGAATGAGGAACATTAATCCCGAGAATACAATTAATCCTCCAATTTTATTTCCAATTGTCCACTTCATAATCATAGCTCTTTAATTAAAGTTTACTTAGCTTCTTGGTTTACAATCATCCTTTCATCGTCAAGTATTTTCTTGGCATCAAGAATAATCAGATGCTCCGCAGTTATGCCTTTCAGGTATTCACCGCCAATACCACTTATGTTTGGAAGTGACGTTTGAATGTTATCGGTTGATACCAATTGAGTACCATGGATACTATCAGCCAGTATCCCGAACTCCATGCTCTCACTGCGGATAATAATTACCCTGTTAAGTTGTCCCAATCCTATTTCGGGTAGGTTGAAGAATTTTTTCAGGTCGATTACCGAGATAATCTGACCACGAACATTAATAATTCCGAATACAAAGGAGGGAGTACCTGGTAATGGAGTAAAACCGTTGAGCGGATATACCTCGCTAATGAATGAACTCTCAACGGCATAGGTTTCCGACGCTAAGCCAAAAACAACAACCTCAATAAAAACTTTACCAGCCGTTTCATCCTTCTCTTCAAAGGCTAAGGCATGGGATCTAGCTTTTAAAATGGACAATTTCTCTTCATCAGAAGAAGCACTCCTTTGTTCGAGTGACTCATTTAGAGAATTTACCCTACTCTTAACTTCGTCACTATTCTCATTTGCGTTTCGCATATTCTCGGTTTCAAATTGAGTTATTCTGAAAACTTCACCACGGAAACACTAAATGCACCTGGCGATAATCCCTTTGGTAATCTATATTATCTATACCTTCATGGCTCATTTTCATTCTGCTTGCATTTATTGAGTATTGCTGCTTACACACCTGCCTTCAACGAAGCACGAATAATCTCTTTGAACCTTCCAACCGTTAGCCCTTCCGATTCAAAGAGAATATCCTCATGACTACTCTTATCGAGTATTGATACAACGATGTCGTAGCTCTTTTTTGCCGCTTTAGCGTTACCAAGCTGCTTATAAATGTTCCCCAGAGAATAGTATGCCAAAACAAAATTGGAATCCAAGTATACTGCGCGTTTCAGGGAGGCTACCGCTTCATCGAGTTGATTATTTTCGTGAAGAATTGTGGCATACAGATAGTGTACACGTGGATCACTCTTGCTGGACAAAATCACCTTTTCGCAGGCGTTTATTGCATCAGCGAGCTTTCCCACATTTGCCAAAGCTCGAATCAATAGAATTTGTTCCTTATCGTTTAGCTCCCCGTTCTGAAGCGTCTCAACAGCATCCCCATACCTTCCTTCCGAATAGTACTTTAATGATTTATCATAGTTTGTATCAGCAGGTGAAGAAACATCATTTAAAACTTCTGAATCAACAAGTTGAGGTTGATATTTTGTATTTTCACTCGTTTCAGGTTTCGGAATAGGCTCCAAAAATGATGGTTCGGGTGGTGTTTCTAGAACACTAATTTGGCGAAGTTTTTTAATTTTTCCTGAGGTCTTCTTGTAAAGTACCATGCCCTGAACGTTGACTGGAGTAAAATCGGGGAAATTTTGAAGTGAAAGTTCACTGGCCGATACCAAAAGATGCCCACCCTGAACTAGCGACTTATAGAAATCCCGTACAACCTGCCTAAACCGTTCCTGCGAAAAATACATTAGTACGTTTCGACAGTAAACTATATCCATTGCATTGGTATCATTCAGCGATGACGGGTATATATCTTCGGCCAAATTCAGGTATTCGAACTTCACCATACCCTTAATCTCTGGGATAATCTCCAAGCGACCATTTGGTTTTTGAGTGAAGTATTTCTCCTTTAACCACGGCGGTGCTCCCCGAAACGACCATTTACCATATTCACCAGCTGAGGCTTTGCGTAAACTTCGGGGGTTGATATCTGTTGCAAGTATGGAAATATTCCAATCCTTGATGAACGGAATCGTTTTTCTTAACGCAATTGCAATAGAGTATGGCTCCTCACCAGTGGAACACCCAGCGCTCCAGATACGTATTCTCTTTTCACCGTTTAGACGATGATGAATAATTTCGGGTATAATAACATTTTCGAGGGCTTCGAATGTATGAGGCTCGCGCCAGAAATAGGTTTCTCCAATGGTTAGGCTAGCAGCTAATATCTCCATTCGCTCGTGGGTGAGAGGGGAAGTAATAATATGTTGAATAAACTCCTCGATGTTGGTATAACCGAATTCTGTTGCAGCAATTCGTATATTTCGCTCCAAATCGCCCCACCGGTCTCTGGGAAAATTCAATGCGAAGTTGGAAGCAATGAACTCGCTCAGCTGCGATAAAGTATCTTCGGTTAGAATAGCGCTCATTTTTTGCCTTTTGAAAGAACTTTATCAATTTGTTGCTGCTCATCGAGCGAAAGGAACTTCTCAAGATCGTGTATCAGCACAATATCATCATCAACCTTAGCAATTCCAGCAAGGTAATTGGTATACCTAAACGATTCTTCAATATTAACTAGCTGTGAGTTTTTCAGCTCATGCACGCCCAATACCGAATCAACAACAAGGGCTACAAGCCGTTTTGAGGTTCGTGCTATAATGAGTTGATCGTTTAATTCCAACGCCCGAATTGGTAAATTAAAGCGTTTGCGGACATTGATAACAGGAATTATCTCACCATGGAAATTGACAACGCCCATAACAATATCAGGAGCTTTTGGTAACGATGCTATTTCTACAACTGGAACAACGCGGTCAACAGCAGCCAAATACAATCCGTAATGCTGCCCATCGAGATTGAAGAGTACTATTGTTTGGCTTTCTTCTTTGCTGGCTGTATTCATTCAATTTCCTTCATGTAATTATCAATTGACTCTTTGCCATCTATTTGAAAACATTGAAAAGGTTGAAAGTTACAATAATAATACTTGATTGTCAAATAAACATGGTGATATTCATCATCTTTTTGTTGATTTTCAATAAAATAAAAGGCAAACTACAATCAAGTAGGTTTGCCTCATAACTTACCAAATCGGTGTTCATCTATTCAAACTATCGCTCTCTGAAGTAAAAATTGATGAGAATAGAGTCCCCCAATTCTACAACGTGTTTTAGCAAAAAACTTATCTGCCTCAGCTATGGCATTTCAATAATACTGATACACTTTGATATTTTTCAGCAAATCAGAGGATAGAAATCTTCTATACCTTTGATTTTTAAGCAGTACGAATAATAGGGAAAAATAGCTTGTTTAACGCTTAATTGTTCAACCCTATGCAACATCAAAAAAAAGTTTTAGCCACCTTTGTTCTATCCGCATTAATGTTTACAATCGCCAGTTGTGGAATTATCATCACCCGAAATTACTACTATGGTAACGCTAGCAACTGCGGTAACAAAACCGATGTAGAACACCTCAACCTGCAAACTTTGGCAAAAACCTGCAACAGCCATTTACTTAACTCGCGAAAGAATTGCGGCAGATAAAGGTTCTAGGGAAATGGCATCACCATCAATTGCCGTGCCGTCTAGCAAATTTCGATAGCTGCCTTTCTCTGGTAATGTAAACGTTTTGCTGGATGACTCCAAGTTGAACAGAACATATATACAGGCATCATTATCATACCGCTTGTACACCAATGTTTTCCCTTGAGCCTCTACAAAATCGATCTTACCAGTAGCAAGCACCGGATTGCCATTGCGAATGCCTATTAACTTCTTATAAAAATCGAACCACTCCTGGTTAAAACCAACCGAATCGTAAACTGCAGGTCCGGGCTGAATATTGTTCCTCGTTTCTGGTTGAAACGTAAACTCCTTCCACCACAGAGGCTTTCTACAATCTGGATCGTCGGCACCCCACATTCCCATCTCCTCTCCATTCCATACATCGGGTGCCCCTACATTAGTAAATTGATGAATAAGATATAGCTTAAGGCGTTGGTATGATTCCGCGTCGGGTTTGCCAGTTTTATACAAGGAATCCTCGTATGGTTTTGCTCTGTATTTATACTTCCCGTGATTATAAAAGCTTGTAAGCATTCTTGGCGTATCGTGAGTGGAGGAGACATCCATCATGGAGTATCGAAATGGTACCTCCAGCCCGTTCCACTGGTAGCGTAAGCTGTCAACAAACTCACGAGCGTCAATTGCACTATTGGCAAGAGAGAAGAAACTTCGAGCGGGACGATAAAGGTGGTAGAACATAACTCCATCGAACACCTCCCCATTGGCATAGTAGGCAGGGGGCATCATCTTATCCATCCACCACTGTATTTCTCCCACCAGATAAGCATCCGGCTTAATGCTCTTAACAAAAGTGCGGTACTCGCGCCAAAACCCCGAGGGGATGAAGTCCGCAACATCGAGGCGATAGCCATCAACTCCTTTCGCAGTATCACCATTGGGTGCAAGCCAACGCTTGGTTACAGCAAAAATATGCTGCTTAGCGCCCTCGTTGAGGTTTCCTTCATAGGGATGGTGCATGTCCTTAGCCGACGACACCTCTACTTTCCTAATTTCTGGAAGGTAATCGCCATACCACCCAGCATACTTAAATTCGTTTTGGGGAGTGGCCGGATCGTCGTACGCATACACGGTATACCAATCCTTATAGGCCGACTTGTCGCGATTCTTAATGATGTCCTTAAACGCCCAAAATTCTGTTCCCGTATGATTCCATGAGTAGTCCATTATTATCCTCATCTTACGCTTATGCACCTCATCAACCAGCTTTAGAAAAAGCTTATCAGCCGATGTCCACTTCCATGTAGCGGGATTGCCGGGATCTTCTGATTCTATGATTTTGTTATCACCAGCAGGATCGGGACCAAAGTTTACATCCACATGGTGGTAGTAACGTGCGTCGTACTTATGCAGCGAAGGTGCATCGTTTATAGGATTAAGATAAATAACTGTAACGCCAAGGTCGGCTAGGTAATCCAGCTTATCAATTACCCCTTGCAGGTCACCGCCATAACGTCTCTCCTGCAAATTATCGTTAAATGATTTTCCGTTCCCAACGGCCCAGCTATCCTGTTTATACCAATTTTGTGTCCATGGAGTAATAGCCCATCCTTGTGGAGCTCTGCCCGATAGAGCAGTATAAGTATTTTCGGGTTTGGGATCGTTAGTAGTATCACCATTGAAGAACCGCTCAACAAAAATCTGATACCAGATGACCCCCTTTGACCACTCTGGAGGAAGCGGGAAATGAGCACTCTGGGCCTGACCCGATAGAGGAAATAGCAAAACAGAAGAGGTGAAAACCAATAACCTTTTTCCTAAAAAACCACGTTGAATTCTTTTCATGGCGAACTTCATTATAGGATAGCAGCACTAAACAAATACATAGGAAATGTACCAAAATACCCAAGCATTTGCCACAACAATATTACAAAAGCGCTCTCGTTTTAAGAAACAAAATGAATGCTTAGCACACAAATTAAAACCTCTCGCATAAAATAATACCTCCACAAAATTTTATATTTACCTGATTGGGAAAAGAGCCAAATTTTGAATTCAATGGGCCTAACCATCTTGGCAACAGCAATTAATAACTAAAAACTGAATTGTGGCGGGTAATAACTGAAGGCATACTTGGGTAGTACGCTAATGCGCTACATTTGTCAATGTGTTGAATACTCTATTCCAATCGTATATCGACACTATATCTTCTAAAAATCATTTGTATTTTTAGACGTTTTACAACAATTTTGATAAGTTGAAAGATGGTTAAATAAGGCCAAAACCCAACCATTTTGACAAGAAATATTTTAGTCTAATTTCAATCCTCTTGGACAACAAAACTTTCACATCACTAAGAAATCAGCATGCTCGATAAAATCAACTTTCGCTTCTTGCTATTTGTCTTTGCGGTAACAATTTTTACCGGCTTTGCTTTTACTCTGTCAAACTATATTCACGTACCTGTTGATGGGATGAAAGATTGGATACTAACAATTGGACACTTTCAGATTGTGATGCTGGGTTGCTTTACACTCTACTATTTTATGGCCATAAACAAGTATTTATTTGCCGTTGTTTTCCCAATAGAAGTTTTGGCAACATCCATTATTGCATACTTTGCATACTTCCAGAATGTAAGCTTAACAACGTCGATATTAGATGCGGCATTGCACAACGATCTACGCACCTCGTTAGATTTAGTAACTCTTCCAGTGCTGTTATTTTGTGCTAGTTCTCTTGCAATATCAATAGTTGCAGTGATTTTTCGATTTAAATTTATGTCGTATAAATTCAAACTGATAGAACTTATTGCCGTTTGCATAATTGGCCTATCAGTATTTGAGGTGAATCAGCTACGTTATAAAACCGTTTCCCACCGTTTGCCATTTAGCATCTACTATGTTTCAAAAAAGTATGTCGGTGAGCTCCAAAACGACAGCAAGCCGCGCGTTGCGGTTGACACCGATGCCTACTGCACTACCGATACAATAACAGTGGTTTTGGTTATTGGGGAGGCTGCTCGTGCAGACCATTTTCAGCTGAATGGCTACAAAAGAGCAACCAATCCACTACTTAGCAAGTTACCCGTTGTGAGTTACCCACACATCTATTCGGAGTGGACGCACACAAACCTCAGTTTAGCACATTTTCTAACCCGATCGGACAGTGTAAACCACGAACCCTCAATCACCGAGTGCTCATTTATCAGCATTTTTAACCACTGTGGGTTTGCCACCACTTGGATTGCCAACCAGGAGCCAGCACCCAGCTACACGCCGTTTGTAAAGGAGGCAAAAAAGGTGGACTACGTCAATCCAAGCTTCTCGGTTTATAACTATAACAAAAAATGGCTCGATGCCGATGATCTCCCGCATCTTGATCAAGCCTTGAATGAGGCTGCTCCGCGTAAATTAATTATAATACACACTATTGGCAGCCATTGGTGGTACAACGACCATTTCACTGACAGCACCACTGTTTTTAAGCCAATTCTGGAAACAAAAAATATTGTCTCGGCAAGCAACGATGAAATCGTCAACTCGTACGACAACACCATAGTTTATACCGATTATTTTTTGAGCAGAGTGATAAACCGTCTTTCATCGCTAAATGCTTGCATGATTTACCTCTCCGACCATGGCGAGTCGCTGGGCGAAAATGGGAAGTGGTTGCATGCTCAGGACAATGAGCCTGAAAAACACCCCGCATGCGTACTTTGGTTCTCGAAAAAATATATTAACCAACAACCAAAAAAGTATGCATACATTGTTGCCAACAAAAATAGAAGATGGAGAACAGACTTTGTATTTCACAGTATTTTGAGTATTGGAGATATTAATAGCAATTCGATGGCAAAAGGAGTTGATATTACCAGTATAAATTAAAACAGAGATGATGAAACCAAGGGAAATTGTTGCCAAATTCGTTGAGCTATTCAACAAGTATGATGCTACTGGCCTTGCGGAACTCTACCATGACGACGCAATCAACCACCAGGTAGCAAACGAACCAGTAGTAGGAAAGGCTCAAATCAAGGAGATGTTTAAGAAAGAATTTGCAGCAGCCAAAATGGCATGCATTGTGGAGAACATATTTGAAGATGGAGAGTGGGGAATACTAGAATGGAAAGATCCGATTGGGTTAAGAGGATGCGGCTTTTTCCACATAGTTGATGGAAAAATAGAACTCCAGCGTGGCTACTGGGATAAACTTTCGTTTCTACGGCAGCATAATATACCGCTACCTACCGAGTAATACTTAGTGTTTAACAGTTTCTTCAAGAAAAACTATATGGATAGCCACATGAGAGAGGATATACTAAACAGGCTCGCACCGTGCGGCATACACTGTGGAAAATGCTTTGCCTATACCGATGGAACTATCAGAAGGAGTAGCATAGAGCTGAAAGAGGCATTGGGTAACTTCGATGTTTATGCCCAACGCTTTGCCGAACTGCTCAACGAACCTGTATTTAAAAAATACGCTGACTTTAAAGAACTCCTAACCCATTTTACAACAGCACAATGCAGCGGCTGTAGAAAAGAGGCATGTAAGCTATTCAAGAGCTGCAAGGTGCGAGATTGCCACAAGGAGAAGGGCGTTGATTTTTGTTTTCAGTGCACAGAGTTTCCCTGCAGCAATACCGGATTTGATGAGCATTTGTACAAAAGGTCGGTTGAGATAAACAGGAAAATCGAGAAAGTTGGTTTTGAGAAATACTACGAAGAGATTAAAAATAAGCCAAGGTACTAAGATTGAACTCTATAAATCCCGATAATGTAGACTACCTAATTGACAAATAAAAAACATACTACTATCATTAAACATTTTGGAAGGTGACTCAAATGTGAAAAAAACCTAACTTTGAGATTACAGAAATTAGTCGTTTTGACCATTTTTGCAACTATTATATAGCCATAGAATTACATGTAAAGGCCAGACAACAATGTCCTTATAATCAAAACTAACTAAACTCACAGTAATGGCATTTGGAGATTGGAAAAAGATACGGTTTGACTATAGAATCACTACAACGTATCTGGTTATTGGATTTCTATGGATTTTCTTTTCCGATAATATCCTCAACTACTTTATTTATGATAAGGAATTGATAACCAAATTCCAAACTTACAAGGGTAGTTTCTACGTTATTCTCACCTCGCTTCTCCTCTTCTATCTAGTAAAAAAGCATATACAACGACAAGCCAGAATCGAAAACCTCAGGAACGAAAGTGAAGGTCGGTATATGGCGCTGTTCTACGAAAACAACTCTGTAATTCTCTTAATTGCCCCAGACACAGAGCAAATTGTAGATGCCAACAACGCTGCGCTCGACTACTATGGCTACACGCGTGAAGAGATTACCTCCCTAAAAATTGGGAAAATCAACACACTACCACCCCAAAAACTTAAGCAAGAGATTAATAATGCCGTTTCGCTTCGAAAGCGCTACTTCAACTTCCAACATCAACTTAAATCGGGTGAAATACGCGAAGTGGAGGTGTACAGCGGAAGGATTATTATTGGCACCAAACCATTGTTGTATTCAACAGTTCACGACATTACCGACGTTAAACCAAACCAACTTGAGTTGCAGCGGAAGAACGAGGAGTATGCATCGCTAAATGAGGAGTACCTGCAGATAAACGAGGAGCTCACGCAAAGCATGGAGTCCGTAATGGAAGTTAACACCAAGCTGGCGCAGAGCGAAGAGCAGTTTAGGCTCATGGCAGAAAATGCACCTGAGGCCATTTTTATCCAAACCGATTGGCGCTTTGCATACGTGAATAAGCAGGCCATTAGGCTGTTTGGTGCCAAATCGAGTGAAGATCTGCTAGGAAAACAGGTAATGGAGCGGTTTCACCCCTCCTACTACGAAAAGGTCAAGCAACGAATTGTGGGGCTAAACAACAAAAAAGAGATACAGACTCCGCTAGAGCAAATCATTATCAAGCTCGATGGGTCGTACGTGGATGTTGAATCTTCTGGAGTTCCATTTACCTACGAAAATAAGCACGGTGCACTAGTTTTTGTAAGGGATATTACAGAAAGCAAAAAGAGTAAGAAGCGAATTACCAGCCTCTCCAAAATCATTGAAAATTCACTGAATGAAATTTTTGTGTTCGATATCACCACCCTTAAATTCTGCTTTGCCAACAATGCAGCTCTTACCAATTTAGGCTATACAGAGGAAGAACTACTCCAGCTTACACCTATCGACATCAAGCCGTTGTATTCACGTGAATCATTTATTAATGCGCTTTCTCCCATATTAAACGGTGAGAACCCAATTCTACACTTAGAAACTAAGCATAGACGAAAAGATGGAACGGAATATCCCATTGAGGTGCATATTCAGCTATCTGAGTATGAAGGGCAAAAGGCCTTTGCAGCAATAGTTGTGGATATTACACAGCGCAAGAATGCTGAACTTGAAATTATTGCAGCCAAGGAGAAGATTGAAACAAGCGCTATGCAGCTGCGGCAAATTTCCAACAACTTTGCCAACAGCATGATATACCAAACCGTGTCCACCGACGAAAGGCACAGAAGATTTACCTATCTGAGTGATTCGGTGAACAAATTCTACGGATGCACCGCCGAGGAAGCAATAGCAAATCCGGATCTCATATACCAAAGGGTGCATAAAGACGACGTTGATAGGATGATTAGTGAGGGGGCCGCTGCATACAAACATATGTCCGTCTTTAAGTTGGAGATAAGAATTAACGCACCCGATGGAGGTATACGATGGTCGCTGCTAGTTTCAAGCCCGCGAAGATACAAAGGAATGATTTACTGGGATGGAATCGAGGTGGATATTACCCAGCAAAAGAGGGTTGAACAGGAGTTAAAGCAAGCCAAGGAGAAAGCAGAAAAAAGTGAACGCGACATAAAATTGATAAACGAGGAGTACGAAACCCTAAACGAAGAGCTACGACAAACCAACAATGAGCTTTATCGCGCCAAAGAAAAAGCGGAAGAGGGTAATCAGCTAAAAACAGCCTTCTTACAAAACATGTCGCACGAAATTCGAACACCGATGAATGCCATCATCGGATTTTCACAGCTGCTCAACAAGCCGGCGCTGGAAGAGGCGAAACGCAGAGATTTTACGAGCATTATCGTAAACAGCACCAACCAGCTGCTATCCATTGTCAACGATGTGCTCACCATCTCTTCACTGGAAACCAAGCAGGAGAAGCTTACCATTCAGAAGGTTTGCATAAACAACATTCTTACCGAGCTATTTACCATCTTTAAAGGGCAGGCCGAGCATCACCAAATATCCTTTATTTCCAAACCACAGCTGGACGATGCCCAATCGGAGATATTTACCGATAGAACCAAATTAACTCAAATTCTCTCCAATCTACTTGCCAACTCAATAAAATTCACAAAGGAAGGGTACGTTGAGTTTGGCTATAGCCTTGGCGATGGTGAACTGGAGTTTTACGTAAAGGATACCGGAATAGGCATCCAAGCAAAGATGCAGGAGAAAATTTTTGAGCGATTCAATCAGGCAGATATCTCTATCAGTAAAAAGTATGGTGGAACGGGCCTAGGTCTTGCCATATCTAAAGCATTTGTGGAGCTGCTTGGTGGCCGAATATGGGTAGTGTCTGAACAAGGAAAAGGGGCAACTTTTTACTTTACAATTCCCTACAACCCTAGCCACAGCTTGGAGAAGGTTGTGGTGACCACCCCTCCAGAAAAAAAGCAAAAGGCCACAATTTTAGTTGCCGAAGATGAGGAATACAACTACCTGCTCATTGCCGAGCTGCTTGCCGACACGGAGCTTAAGCTCATTCACTCCAAAAATGGGAAAGAAACGGTTGGCATATGTAAAGAGAATCCTGAGGTTTGCCTAATTCTGATGGACATTAAGATGCCAATAATGGATGGCTACACAGCAGCCAAAGAGATTAAATCCTTTCGTCCTGAACTCCCCATTGTTGCCCAGTCGGCATACGCAATGGAGCACGAAATAGAGCAGTATGGGAACATTTTCGACGATTACTTAACCAAGCCCATCAAATCGGATGCGCTGCAGCAATCCATAAAAAGATACCTTGGAGAACCCAACAGAACCTATCCAGCATGATCCTGTACTGAAACTTTTAGAACAAAAAATAAGGCGTTATCCTTGATCGAATGCTATAAATATCGATGTTAGAAACATAAACATTTTCCCATTCTAACACTTCCTTTGTTCCTACACCGCATCCTCCCTCCAATCTGTTTGACCACGGGTATTGCCTTCGGCAAAAAATCGGAATAACTTGGTGAAATAACCTAATCGATAAAGCCATGCGATACATTTTAGTTCTAACCTTTCTGATATTAAGTTCCATAGCGCTCTTTGCACAGCAGGACACCATTGTAAAACTGAATAACGAACGTATAGTTTGCAAGGTAAAAGAGATTGGAACCGATGAGATAAAGTATCTACTTCCCGGCAACGATGTTGTTATGGTGATCGATAAGAATGAAGTAAGGAGGGTTATTTTGGCCTCAGGAACAACCATGAACCTGAGTAACTCTATGACCGACACAAGTTTCTATTCCGATCAGCGTAAGAATTGCCTAAAGTTTAGGCTAATTTCACCCTTAATAGGCTATTCCGAAATTATCTACGAACGAAGTCTAAAACCAGGGGCAAGCCTTGAATTTGGCGTGGGCATTATTGGTGCCGGTAAGCACTACGACCACGATTACAGCGGAGGCTCGCTCCGTATTGGCTATAAGTTTATTAAGAGCCCCGATTTTTACATCAAGGGCATGCGCTACGCTCACGTGCTCAAGGGAGCCTACTTCCGTCCAGAGGTGGCAGCCTCCTACTACAAGCGTGACTCCAAGGAGGTATTCGCCACGGCCATCATTTTTAACATTGGGAATCAATGGATATTCAACAACTTAATAGCCATCGACATTTTTGGTGGGATAGGATACGGCTACAGCTCACGCAATGTGTATGATTATCAGTTTGGCTACTCCACCGGAGCTTCCAACTTTCCAATTGCCTTAAGCACCGGATTTAGGATTGGCCTTCTATTTAACTAGATGGCGCTGGGGTTTTGGGTAACGGTGTTCATAATTTTTCCCTGTAATTGTATAAATCGAAAAAACTACAAAAAGATCGATAAAATAAGCGGAGCAAAAATAAATATTCTATAGAGTTACCAGCACCAAGCGCTACCCATTCCCCGGTAGCACTTTTTTTTTAAACCCGCTGAACCCTTTTACCGGGGAGGGTAAACCTTCGACCAGACGCCCAAACGCCCAGACCTTGCGTACAGATGAGTTAAAACTTGCAGAGAGCAAGCCTGTCAAGTGATTGGGAGTGGAATTAACTGTGTAAGTTTTGATGCTGCTACAGAAGATGAAATTTTATTTACTACAGCAGTTTACCATCGAAAAGTGACGTTCAATCAAATAAGCACAACTTGGTTCAAAAAAACAAAACCTTCACTTGACCATTTCTACGAAATAATTATTTTTGCTGGATAGGTATGGCGCCCGTCAGACCTATACACCCACCAACAGGTGCATAAGGATGATTTTGTCAAACCTAGAAAAAACTAGGGTTTATCCCCCGTTTTGGCATACAATCAGCTAACCCAAGTTGTATTTGTGAGTTGAATATTTCTTCCTGTTTTCAACCTCAATTGCATCTTGGAATCGCTAAAGACTAACTTTTCTGTCCAATACAGGTATGAAACCACACAAAAAAGTATTAGTGTTAGCAAGCTATTCCTTAAATTCACTACTATGAGAAAATTGTTACTTTCCACCTTTGCCGTTTTTATCGGCATAGTCAGCCTAGCACAACCTATTAGCACCGTGGCAGGCAATGGCTCTGAATTCTACTCGGGTGATGGAGGCCCCGCCACATCAGCCGAGTTAAATTGTCCAATCGGGGTAGCCGTAGATGCAGCCGGGAATTTGTACATAGCAGATTGCAATAACAACAGAATCCGAAAGGTAACCGCCGCCACCGGAGTGATTACCACCGTGGCAGGCAACGGTGGTACTGGTGGCTACTCGGGTGATGGAGGTGCCGCCACATCAGCTTCGCTATACTATCCAACCGGGGTAGCCGTAGATACAGCCGGGAATCTGTATATAGCGGATGGAGACAACAACAGAATTCGAAAGGTAACCGCTGCCACCGGAGTAATTACCACCATAGCAGGCACTGGCATTCAAGGTTACTCGGGTGATGGGGGTGCTGCCACATCAGCTTCGCTATACTATCCAAGCGGGGTAGCAGTTGATGTAGCCGGAAATTTGTATATTGCTGATGAAGGAAATAACTGTATCCGAAAGCTAACCGCCACCACCGGAGTTATTACAACTGTTGCAGGAAATGGAGCTTTCGGCTATTCCGGCGATGGTGGCGCGGCCACATCAGCTTCGCTAAACTATCCAAGCGGGGTAGCCGTTGATGTAGCCGGAAATTTGTTTATCGCGGATCAACAAAACAACACAATTCGAAAGGTAACCGCTGCCACCGGAGTAATTACCACCGTTGCAGGAAATGGAACTCCCGACTATTCCGGCGATGGTAGCGCGGCCACATCAGCTTCGCTAAACTATCCAAGCGGGGTAGCAGTTGATGTAGCCGGAAATTTGTTTATCGCGGATCAACAAAACAACAGAATCCGAAAGGTAACCGCTGCCACCGGAGTGATTACCACCGTGGCAGGTAACGGCTTAACTAGTTACTCTGGGGATGGAGGATACGCCACATCGGCTCATCTATATCGTCCAACCTGCGTGGCTCTAGATTCATCCGGAAATTTTTTCATAGCGGATTTTAGCCACTACTGCATCCGGAAAGTTTCAGTTCCCAATCCCATTACGGTTACCGCCAATACTAATCAGGGCAAGGTTTACGGTGCTGCCAATCCAACCCTAACATACTCTGTAACCCCGGCCCTCCAAAGCGGTGACGCCTTCACGGGTGCCCTTAGCCGAACTGCAGGGGAGAGCGTGGGGACCTATGCCATAAACCAGAGTACGCTAAGCGCGGGACCAAAATACATCATAACCCTTGTTACGGCTGATTTTTCCATTACGGCCCAACCCATCACGGTCACCGCGGATGCCAGCCAGGGCAAGGTCTACGGTGCCGCCGATCCAACCCTGACCTACTCCGTAACCCCTGCCCTCCAAAGCGGTGACGCCTTCACGGGTGCACTCAGCCGAGCTGCGGGTGAGAGCGTGGGAAGCTACGTCATCAGCCAGGGCGACCTAAGCGCAGGGGCGAACTATAGCATCACCTTTGCTCCTGCTGATTTCTCCATTACACCAAAACCCATTACAGTCACCGCGGATGCCAGCCAGGGCAAGGTCTACGGTGCCGCCGATCCAACCCTGACCTACTCCGTAACCCCTGCCCTCCAAAGCGGTGACGCCTTCACGGGTGCGCTTAGCCGAGCTGCGGGTGAGAGCGTGGGAAGCTACGCCATCAACCAGGGTGACCTGAGCGCGGGGGCGAACTATAACATCACCTTTGTAGGTGACAACTTCACCATAACCCAAGCAACGCCAACCATTACCTGGAACAATCCGGCAAGCATTACCAGCGGCACAGCATTGAGCAGCCTTCAGCTGAATGCTACCGCTGATGTCCCTGGTACATTTGCGTATACACCTTCGGAAGGTACTATCCTGGAGGTGGGCAATAACCAAGACCTAGCTGTTGTATTTACCCCTACCGATGGTATAAATTACACCTCTGCCAGTAAAACGGTGCAAATCACGGTTACGGCAACATCAGGTATCAGCGTATTATCGGAGAGTACGGTTGACGTTTTCCCCAACCCTACCACCGGCACCCTTACCGTATAGGGTTTGTCAGGGTTTTCAAAAGGGAGCACCATTAACTTACTTATTATGGACATCACGGGTAAAACAGTTCTATCAAAAAGAACAGATAGCGCGACAAACTCTGTTGCTCTTGATACGGGTTTTCTTGCACCGGGAGTTTATCTCATCAGCATACAAACCGATACAGAAAGAGTAGCGAAACGCTTTGTAAAACAGTAGATCACAGCTAACTTATTGGTTAGAGAGAGCCTTCAACTTACTGGAGGCTCTCTTTTCTATTTAAACTCACTTGATTTGAAAATAGCAAAATAGGTTAATTACTAAAAGGGGGAAACGGGTAAGCCGCTGCTGTAGTATCCAATGGTTTAATGATACCGAAGGTGATAATTATACTGAAGGTAGACCGCCAAGCCAGCTGAGCCGAATTAGAGGCTCCTTGCCATTCAGCCAAATAAAAACCCTGGCGATAATTAAGCAGAATTGCTTTGCAATCATCTTATATTTAGGCATATACAATTACATAAAGCCTAAAAACGAAATCACCGATTGACGATTCATAAATTAATTGTAGTTTTGTGTATGATACGGTTAAAACCACACAATACATACCAACAAGGGTGTGTATATGCAGTTTTTCCGTAAATATAAATAAGTTGGCAACCATTTTGAGACGTTATTACTGAGAACTTGATTTTTTCTCAAGGGAATAACAAAAACTTGAAAAAATATTCAAGTAAATAATTGAGCGATTTTTACAGATAATATTAAATCTCAAATTATGGAAACAATTCAATGGACTGAAAAAATTAGTGTAAAAAATGAAAAAATAGATAATCAGCATAAGAAACTGATTAAATTAACAAACGATTTAATTCTGCATGCCGATGCAACGCCAAATTCTAAAATTGTTAATGAAACTCTTTATGAATTATTGAAATACACTGAATATCATTTTCGTGTTGAGGAAAATTTGATGGAAAAATTCAATTACCCAAAACTTGAAGAGCATAAAAAAAAACATCAAGACTTTGTCTATCAAGTTGCAATGTTCTGTAATGATGTATCAGAAGGTAAGGCAACTGTTACAAATGAAATATTAAAATTTCTTTCTAGTTGGCTAATTCAACATATAAGTATAGCTGACCAAGATTTAGTAAATTACTTATAACCGATTTTAATAACGGTTGTCAATCAAGTAGTCCTCCCAGCCAGCTATTCGGGTCACACACCTCCCAAAACAAGCTAAGAACATTCTACCTCAAAGGAATTCGCTCAGCGCACCTGCTAAAGGGCACCAATTTTCCATCCCTAGGGTAGATGGCAAAAATGACGTATTAGAAGTCAAAAAACCTAAACATAAGTGTATTGCAATTACTCCTTAGAATAGAAAAAACTGCCCAGAGCATTTGGAACAATGGCAATGAGGGTTAGTCACAAAGCAACTAAGGGAAGAAAAGAAGCCCCTTACTGGTAAATAGAGGAGGTTATCTTTCAAACATTATTGCATGATAAAAAGGCACCTACAACTCTTCAAGAATTTTATATATAATAACCATTAGATGTCCTTTTCTTCCCGGATACCTGAAAGCCTTTAAAAGTTCCTTAATTGGAAAATCTTTGGGGATTTTTCTTTTCTTGTTCAATTCGTAAAATACATGGTGTGCTCCGGCCAAAACAAATACCGAAATATCCTTTTTCTTGGTGAGTGAAAGTAAAAGCGGTTTCGCCACCTGAAAGCCCAGATGTATCAAACCAATGGAAGCAATCCAGCGTAAATCGCCACTCTCCTCATCCAGCGCTTCAATAAGAAAGGGAATAGCTTCAGGATCTTTAATCTCTTCAATTGTTTTAAGAATCTCCCAGTGGGTCATACGTTTAGGGCAGGATAAATGCTTCACCAAAAAAGGAATCACCTCTTTGCCCAGCTGAACCAGCGCTGCACGGGCATTTTTTCTCTCGTTGCCGCTCTCGCTGTCAAGCTGCTTAATTAGCTCCTGAACGGAAGAATCCTTACTTGAACTTACCTCATTATCATTCATAGTAGCACATTTGAAAAGTTGCCAATAATAGTAAAAAAACTATCAGAATAACAGCGCGTTAACATGTTTTAACACTATTTCACCGATACTAGCTTCATGGTGCACTTCTCCATTGATATCTTTCTACAGTACAAGATGCTTTTTCCGCTATTCCTATAAGGATTGCCAACTAAATCGGCATACAAGGAATATCGGCATCTGTAATACCTCAACAGATAGGATAAAAATTTGTTACCCGAGTCCTCCACAAATAGTGGTAATGCTGCAGCTACCACAAATAACCCCATATTGTACTTATAAAGAATAAGGCTAAACTGGTTCTAAAAAGGCGATTAAATCGCCTCCAACAAACATTAGTATCATAAAATCATTATTTTTAGGCTTATCAAATCGAGCCATTCTGGTGAGATTTAGAAGTATACAGTATGAAGATACTACCCAAAAGACTCCTGGAGAGTTTGGACATTGGAATAGTGAAGAGCAAAAAATACCTCTATCAGCTGATTACCTACCTCCGAACTTCAGAAACCGTATTTCTACTTCTCTTTGCCAATATTATTGGTGTGGGTGCTGGTTTTGGCGCAATATTGTTCCGCTGGCTCATTGCCTTCTTTCAGAAAACATTCTTTAGTGATGGAAAGGAGGTTCTTTCATTTATGGGCCCATACTATGTGGTGGTGATTCCTGCCGTGGGTGGAATTGTGGTTGGATTGCTAATTTATTTTTTTGCCAGTGAAACAAAGGGACATGGAGTGCCTGAGGTAATGCTTGCTGTTGCCACTGGAGGAGGGAAAATACGTCCTCGCGTGGCGGCAATGAAAGCATTGGTTTCCTCCATATGCATTGGCTCGGGTGGCTCCGTTGGCCGCGAGGGTCCCATCGTTCAGATTAGCTCTGCGCTAGGCTCATCGCTAGGGCAGCTATTTCGCTTTTCGGAGGACAAAACTAAAATACTAGTTGCCTGTGGGGCTGCAGGAGGAATTTCAGCGACGTTCAATGCCCCTCTGGCCGGCATCTTCTTTGCGCTCGAGATAATTCTTCGCCAGTACGGCATGCGGAACTTCTCGTCGGTGGTGCTATCGGCAGTAACTGCTACTGTAATTTCTAGAGCATTTCTGGGATCCAACCCCGCATTTGCAACACCACCGTACGAAATTCTAAGTAACTGGGATTTTATCTTTTACGTCATACTCGGCTTTCTAGCGGCGCTAGTGGGTTGGATATTTATCAAAGTGCTTTATAAGAGCGAGGATCTTTTTGATGCTTGGAAAATCCCATCCTACCTAAAGCCGGCCATTGGTGGCCTAGCTCTTGGGGGCATTGGGTTTTACTTTCCCGAAATTTTTGGTGTTGGATACAACTCCATTGAGCAGGTTTTGAACGAACAGCTGGCTCCAATGTTGATCCTTGGACTTATTGGCCTAAAAATACTTGCCACATCCTTAACACTTGGATCCGGTGGATCGGGAGGCGTTTTTGCACCATCACTCTTTATTGGTGTAATGTTGGGAAGTGCATTTGGTTCCCTGCTTCACATCCTATTCCCCGGCATCCCTATCTCAATTGGTGGCTTTGCATTGGTGGGAATGGCAGCAGTGTTTGCGGGCTCTGCCCAAGCGCCCATCTCGGCAATCCTCATCCTTTTCGAAATGACTGGGGACTATAAAATTCTAATCCCCCTAATGATATCAACGGTTATAGCAACCATAATGGTGAGAAAACTCTCCAAAGAATCTATTTACACGCTCAAGCTCAGAAGAAGAGGTGTGGACATTATGGCCATCAAACGGCTCGATTTGATGGAAAATATTCTGGTGTCGGAGGCAATGTTTAAAAATGTTATTACGGTAACCGAAACAACCACCGTTAAAGATGCAGGGTTGATGATAAAAAGCACAACCCATAGAGGCTTCCCTGTTTTAAATGAAGAAGGAAAGCTAACAGGAATGGTAACCCAGCAGGATATCAACAAAATGCTTAGAATTGGAAAAGGAGACGTTTTGGTGAGCCAAATCATGACTACAGACATGATTCTTTGTTACCCAGAAGAGACGTTGAAAACAGCTCTTGAGAAGCTGGGTGAAAGAAACATTGGACGTATTCCAGTGGTAGTACATAAAGACTCAACGCATTTGGTTGGAATCATTACCCGAAAAGGAATTATTGCCGCCTACAACTTGGAACTACTCAAAAAGCAGGAATAGCATAAAATTGCCAATTAAACAGCCAGTTGTAATTATAAAAAGTGAAAAAGAGCTACCTTCACAAAAAAGCGGTACCATGGAAAAATGGAACAAGCTCGATAAATCGTTTGGGCCCGCTGGCTCCTTCGCCGGAATCATACTGTTTGCTGTTGGCATAGCAGTAACCTGCGTCCATATTGGCGGACTATTTTTGGTTATAATTGGAGCATTCGTTGGATTCACCGGCAGCTACGCTGTTATAGACTTCGACAAGCGAAGAGTTAAACTTTCGAATAATCTCTTTGGAGTTATTAAAACCGGTGAATGGATTAATGTAGAGCAGGGCATGAAGATTGGCATTAAAGAATCGAACAGGGTGTGGCAAGCCAATAGCTGGACCAACAGAACCGTAGACTTAGTAAAACACAGCTTTGTGCTATCGCTATACAGCGCAAGCAACCAGCTGATTATCCCCATTCAAAAGGTAAACTCGCTCGACCTAGCAAAGCAGGAGCAGAAAATTCTGTGCGATAAGCTTGGAGTAGAAACACTCTGATATACGATTTCCCCTGCAATAAACAGACTTCTCTCCCCGCAAAATTGCCGATGGAACCATACCGAAGGCAAATTTCTACCACTTTGCCTGTCAAAAAAATAAGGCATAAAAAGCCGTAGGATTACAACTTCTGAATAAAAACTCGGAAAGAGAAGTTACTGGCTTACCAACTTAATGTTCACACTTCTTTCATTTTTCCCATAAACTTTCAACGCTGACATTTATAACCCAACTATTAGGTATTAACTTTCAATTGGCATGTAGCTGAAGGTTAATAAAAGCTTAATAATGCTTTTTTAATTGAATTATTAATGGCGAAAACGCTGGAGGTATAGAAATATCAATGATTGCACAGCAGAGGTTCTAATCTTTACTGGAAGAACATTTACAAACCTATGTTGTTATCTACTTTAATATGCTCTGAACCTGAGCAAAACGAATTTTAGACTGAAATCCAAACCGGTACATATTATTTGTATACACTCATATAAGTCAAGAATAAAAGATTTGAAAATGGGAAAAAAAGTTACAAAAGATTCAAAGGCCAACGAACCAAATCTTGAATCGAAATCCGCGGCAAAGAACGATCTGCAGTCTATTCCTCTTGATGAGTTGGAAAAAAGATTAGCATCATCACCAGATGGACTCACTCAAGATGAAGCAAAGAAGAGATTAATTCAGTATGGACCAAACGAGATTGAAGAGAAGAAGGTCAATTCGTTTCTGAAGTTTCTTACCTACTTTTGGGGCCCCATCCCGTGGATGATTGAAGCGGCTGTAATCCTTTCAGCAATCGATAAGCATTGGCCGGACTTTTCCATCATACTGGTATTGCTTTTGGCTAACGCAGTGGTAGGCTTTATGGAAGAGCACGAAGCGGGGAATGCCATCGAAGCGCTTAAGGCTAAGCTAGCAGTAAAGGCTAGAGTAAAGCGTGATGGCGAGTGGACTACCCCTCCCGCCCGCGAACTAGTGCCGGGTGATGTTATTCGCCTACGCCTTGGCGACATTGTGCCAGCTGATGCCCGCTTGCTGGATGGCGATTCCGTGGAGGTGGATCAGTCGGCGCTGACGGGGGAATCGCTACCCATAACGAGGAAAAAGGGCGAAGCAGTATTTTCGGGCTCCATTATCCGGCAAGGGGAAGTTGGCGCACTCGTGTATGGCACCGGTGCCAATACCTATTTTGGCAAAACGGCCCAGCTAGTGCAGGATGCACATACTGTTAGTCACTTCCAAAAGGCCGTTTTAAAAATTGGCAATTACCTAATCATGCTTGCGGTTGCATTGGTGGCCATAATCATTGGGGTTGCCCTATTCCGTGGAGACCCACTCCTTGTCACGCTTCAGTTTGCCCTTGTGCTTACAGTAGCCGCAATTCCGGTGGCAATGCCCACAGTGCTGTCGGTTACAATGGCGGTTGGTGCTCGCCTGCTCGCCAAAAAAGAGGCAATAGTTAGCCGGCTGGTGGCCGTAGAGGAGTTGGCTGGGGTGGATACGCTTTGTGCCGACAAAACGGGCACACTTACCCAGAATAAGCTAACGCTGGGCGATCCATTTTGCTTGAACAATATTAAGGTTGAGCAGGTAATTCTTTATGGCGCACTTGCTTCACGCGCAGAGAACAACGATACCATTGACCTCGCCGTTATTGGTGGTTTAAAAGATAAGAATATTCTGAAGGGCTACGAAGTGGTTCACTTCATGCCTTTCGACCCTGTACATAAGCGAACCGAAGCCACCGTTAAGGATAAGGACGGAAGGGAGATTAAGGTGTCGAAGGGTGCCCCACAGGTTATTCTCGAACTGGCCTCCAACGCTGCAGAGGTAAAGCCAGCAGTGGACAAGGCCGTGAACGAATTTGCTTCACGAGGATTTCGCTCGCTGGGGGTTGCACAGGCAGGTGACGATGGAAAATGGATGTTTGTTGGCGTATTGCCCCTATTCGACCCACCAAGAGAAGATGCCAAGGAAACCATTGCTACCGCCCTTGCCATGGGCGTAAGGATTAAAATGGTTACCGGCGACGCGCTGGCCATAGCGAAAGAAACGGCCGAAAAGCTAAACCTTGGTGCCAACATCTTTGATGCCAGCGGGCTTGGAGACTCCAAAAAAACGGAGTCTGCCACCATGGCCAAATCCATTGAAGATGCCGACGGGTTTGCTCAGGTGTTCCCTGAGCATAAGTTCCACATTGTGGATGTGCTCCAAAAAAGAGGACATATTGTGGGCATGACAGGTGATGGTGTGAATGACGCTCCTGCACTGAAAAAAGCAGACTGCGGCATTGCAGTTTCCGATGCAACTGATGCAGCAAGGGCTGCTGCCGCAATTGTGCTATTAACACCCGGATTATCGGTAATTATTGACGCCATTAAGGAGAGCCGGAAGATTTTCCAACGCATGAACAGCTACGCCATCTACCGTATCGCGGAGACGCTGCGCGTGCTGTTGTTTATGACGCTGGCAATCCTAATCTTCAACTTTTACCCTCTCACAGCGGTGATGATTGTAATGCTTGCATTGCTCAACGATGGCGCCATCCTCTCCATAGCCTACGACAACGTTCACTATAAAAGTCAACCGGAGGCTTGGAATATGCGCATGGTGCTGGGCATTGCCACGGTGCTGGGAGTAATTGGTCCCATTGCTGCATTTGGGCTCTTCTACCTTGGTGACCATGTCTTTCACCTCGACAGACCTCATCTTCAAACGCTCATGTACTTGCTCCTATCGGTGGCTGGTCACTTAACAATATTCCTGACTCGAACGAGAGGTCCATTCTGGTCCATACGTCCGGCAAAGATTTTGTGGATTGCCGTTTTAGGAACACAGATATTGGCGACATTCATCGCCGTTTACGGTCTATTTATGACGCCACTTGGCTGGGGTTGGGCTGGATTTGTTTGGGGTTATGCAATACTGTGGTTCCTCTTAACCGACCGTATAAAGCTGCTTGCCTATAAGATTTTCGATCCACTAAAGCCTAAAGTTAATGCAGGTGTAGCAGCAAGCTAATGAGCAAACATTAAAAGATAGCTATTAACAAGAACGGCAAGGTCGATAAGGCCTTGCCGTTTTGCATTATATCCAAGGAAGATGTAACAACTAGGTGTATGCTTTATATGTACTGAGCGCAATCATATGAAAAGCCAACAAAAAAAGGGCCGCAACCTGCATGCCCATAGTGTGAAATCGGTAAAGAGTACTACTTAATTTCTGTCAAACCTTAACAATAGTTTTTCCGTCGAAGTTGTAAAAAAGCGGCACTCCTGTCGGAATTTCATACTTTAGAATCTCCTCCTGCGATAGATTTTCGATAAACATTACAATGGACCTCAGGCTGTTACCGTGGGCCGAGATAAGAACGTTTTTGCCTTGCTTTAGCTGCTCCAAAATCTGCTCCTTAAAGTAGGGTATGGTGCGTGCAGCGGTATCCTTTAAGCTTTCACCCTTGGGTGGTGCAATATCGTAGCTACGTCGCCACTGGTGCACCTGCTCATCACCGTATTTCTTGGCAGTTTCGGCCTTATTCAAACCCTGTAGCTGTCCGTAGTAACGCTCATTTAGGTGCCAATCGGTGTAAACGGGAATGGTGTCCTTAACCATGCTCTCGCTGAATATCTCCGCCCAATCCTTCATTTTGCCTTCATCGTGAACCACAACTGGCGTTTTAGTATTATTACCTTTGGCCAGTAAAATCATGGCCGTTTCTAGGGCACGAATCTGGACCGAGGTAAACACAACATCAAATTCAATATTGGCCAACTCCACTCCGGCCTTCTGTGCTTCTGCAATTCCTGACTCCGAAAGCGGAACATCCACCCACCCGGTGAATACGTTTTTCATATTCCACATCGACTCGCCATGACGAATCAAGACTAACTTTCCCATACTTTTTCTGTTTAACGATTCTCATAAACTATCAAAACAACAATATTCCCCAAAAAAGGTTGAAGTTTTTAGCTTATAACAAGGTTAGCTATTATCAATAAACTACCTCGCAGCAGAGCTGACGAGGTATTAAAACAAAGACAGTTGCTGACTGTGTATCTTTATATATTCTTTTTCTCGACCTTGACCCTTTACATACGCTTGTATTGTAGATTCATCTCCATGCTTACCTACTG
>DATKVT010000159.1 GCA_035529935.1 Williamwhitmania sp.
AACTTTCTCAACAAATGCATGCTCTGCTTTTACACCATGCTCAGCAAGAACCGGCATAAATAGAGTCGCCAATTCAGCATCGCTCTTCTGACGAAGATAATGTTGATTGAACCACTTTGCCTTTTCAGGGTCGAAACGAGCACCCGACTTGTTGACACGCTCCAACGAAAATTGAGCTATAAGCTCCTCCATGGTAAAAATTTCCTGCTCAGTGCCGGGGTTCCAACCCAAAAGAGCCAATAGATTGATGAATGCTTCAGGAAAGTATCCATCTTCGCGATAGCCTCTGGCCGTTTCGCCATTTTCTGCTTTCCAGAAAAGGGGAAATACTGGAAAGCCTAACTTATCGCCGTCACGCTTGCTCAACTTTCCGTTACCGGTAGGTTTAAGTAAAAGTGGTAGGTGTGCAAACTGGGGCATTACGCCAGTCCAGCCAAAGGAGCGATAAAGCAGCACATGCAATGGAAGCGACGGTAACCACTCCTCTCCACGGATTACGTGGCTAATTTCCATGAGATAATCATCTACTACGTTCGCCAAATGGTAGGTAGGTAGCATGTCGGCACTCTTAAATAGCACCTTGTCATCAAGCGTTGCGGTATTTACTACCACACACCCACGAATAAGATCAAACATCTCCACCTCCTCGCTTTCGGGCATCATAAAGCGGATTACCCAGCCAGCGCCAGCGTCAATCCTACGCTTCACCTCCTCCGCAGAAAGGGCAAGCGATGTGTTGAGCGTGGTTCTTATTTCGTGGTTATAGTTGAACGTTCTCCCTTCGGTTTCGTAACGAGCCCTGAGGGCATCGAGCTCTTCGGGGGTATCGAATGCATAGTATGCATTGCCAGAATCAATAAGCTGGTCGGCAAACTTTTTGTAAATGGCCCTGCGCTCGCTCTGCCGATACGGTGCATGTGGACCACCAACAGAAACTCCCTCATCAATCTCTATACCACACCATTTGAGCGACTCAACAATGTACTCTTCTGCACCGGGAACAAAGCGGTTAGAGTCAGTGTCCTCAATTCGAAGCAGGAAGTCGCCGCCGTGCTTGCGTGCAAAAAGATAGTTAAATAGGGCAGTACGCACGCCCCCAATATGGAGCGGTCCCGTTGGACTGGGTGCAAATCGCACACGAACTCGTCTTTGGTCCATTGCTATTACGTTTTAGGCAAAGATATAGATTCTTCCTTAATGGCTTGATTGGTGCCAATGCAAAAACGGAAGACCAAAGGCCTTCCGTTCTGTCGGTTCGGAGGGGATCGAACCCTCGACCCCATGATTAAGAGTCACGTGCTCTACCAACTGAGCTACGAACCGTTTTGTTATTGCGGTTGCAAAAGTAACAAAATTTCCAAAACCTCAAAAATATACCGAAATGTTTTAGCCTAAAGTTTTTTTTTTGAACTTTGAGGTCCAATCAAAAACCACATAATGAGTAAGATTTTGGTAACGGGCGGAACCGGATACATTGGTTCCCATACAGTAGTAGAACTATTACAGCAAGGTTTCAAGGTTGTGATTGTGGACAACCTCTCCAACTCTTTTATTGAGGTCCTCGATGGTATAGAGCACATTTGTGGGCAGCGGCCAACATTTATTGAGGCAGACTGCACCGATATGGCGGCCATGAAATCTATATTCAGTCAGAATCCAGATATTTCGGCTGCAATTCATTTTGCAGCCTCCAAGGCGGTGGGCGAATCGGTTGAGAAACCGCTGCTTTACTACCGAAACAACCTAGTTTCGCTGATTAATCTCATTGAGTGCTTAGAAAACAATGGAGGTGGTAATCTTGTGTTTTCTTCCTCTTGCACGGTGTATGGCCAGCCCGACACCCTACCGGTAACGGAACAGGCACCAATAAAGTTGGCAGAATCACCCTACGGCAATACTAAGCAGATTTCAGAGGAGATTATAACCGACGCCATTAAAGCCAATAAAAAACTAAAAGCCATTGCGCTGCGCTACTTTAATCCCATTGGAGCCCACCCGTCTGCCGAGATTGGTGAACTTCCCATTGGTGTTCCAAACAATCTTATTCCATACGTTACCCAAACAGGATATGGCCTCCGCAATGTGCTCAACATATTTGGAAAAGATTACAATACCCCCGATGGAACAGCCATCCGTGACTACATTAACGTTGTAGACTTAGCCAAAGCACATGTTGCTGCAATAGCCTGGCTTGCAACAAGTAAAGAAAAACAAACGCTTGAGGTTTTCAATATAGGAACAGGCAAAGGGCTTTCGGTTTTAGAAATTGTGACTACTTTTGAAAAAGTTACAGGAATAAAGCTGCCCTACCAATTTGTTGATAGACGCTTAGGCGACATTGAGCAGGTTTGGGCCGATACCTCTTTGGCAAATAAGGTGCTTGGATGGAAGGCCATTATTCCACTGGAAGATACGCTGCTTAGCGCATGGAAATGGGAGCAGCGTTACCGTTCAAAAAACAAAAAATAGATTATATGAAAAAAAGTATTTTAATTACCGGTGGCGCTGGCTTTATCGGCTCCCATGTAGTTCGGCTTTTTGTAAAGAAATATCCAGACTACCGCATTGTTAACTACGACAAGCTTACCTATGCAGGGAATCTTGAAAACCTTGCCGATATAGAGAAATCGCCAAACTACACCTTCGTTAAGGGAGACATTTGCGACGATGTTCTGCTCGACAAAGTGTTCGCCGAATACGCCATTGATGGAGTTATTCACCTTGCAGCAGAGTCGCATGTGGACCGGTCGATTGCCGACCCTATGGCATTTATAAGAACTAACATAGTGGGAACCGTAACCTTATTAATCGCAGTAAGAAAAGCGTGGGGTTCCCGCTTTGAAGGAAAAAAATTCTACCATATCTCCACCGATGAAGTGTATGGAAGCCTTGGTAAAGAGGGCCTGTTCACAGAAGAAACCTCGTATGACCCTCGCAGCCCATACTCCGCATCAAAAGCTAGCTCCGACCATCTTGTAAGAGCCTACTTTCACACCTATGGTTTACCAACAGTTATCTCCAACTGCTCCAACAATTACGGACCAAACCATTTCCCCGAAAAACTTATTCCTCTGGCTTTTCACAATATCAAAACCAAAAAATCAATCCCGATTTATGGGAAGGGTGAAAATGTGCGCGATTGGCTCTATGTTGAAGACCACGCCAACGCCATCGACCTAATTTTCCACAAAGGAAAAGCCGGGGAAACCTACAATATTGGCGGGAATAACGAGTGGACCAATATTGATCTAATTAGGTTGCTCTGTAGTATCATGGATCGCAAATTGGGCAGAAAAGAGGGCGAATCGGAAAGCCTAATAACCTTTGTAAAGGATAGAGCTGGGCACGACCTTCGCTACGCCATCGACTCATCACACCTGCAGAAGGAGCTTGGTTGGCAACCCTCCGTTCGATTTGAAGAGGGCCTAGAAAAAACCGTTGACTGGTATTTGGCCAACGAGGTGTGGCTGTCGCATGTGGTGTCGGGCGATTACGAAAAGTATTACCAAAAGCAATACACCCAGAGATAAAAAAAGGCCCGAATGTTTTTCACTTCGGGCCTTCTCTTGAGATACAGGTTGTTACTCAACCGTTACTGACTTCGCTAAGTTGCGAGGTTGATCAACATTACAACCCCTCATCAAGGCAATGTGGTATGCTAAAAGTTGCAGCGGAACAACTGCCAGCAGCCCTTCCATTGACTCATGAATACTTGGAATTTCGATGGTGTAATCGGCCATGCTCGTAATGGTTGTATCGCCCTCGGAAACGATGGCAATTACAACTCCCTTGCGAGCCTTTACCTCTTGTACGTTGCTTACAACCTTGTCGTAGGAGCTATCCTTGGCAGCAATTACCACAACCGGCATCTTGTCGTCAATAAGCGCAATTGGCCCATGCTTCATTTCGGCTGCAGGGTAACCCTCGGCGTGTATGTAAGAAATTTCTTTCAGTTTTAATGCACCTTCCAACGCCACAGGGAAGAAATATCCACGGCCTAGGTAGAGAAAATTGGTTGAGTCCTTAAACCGCTTAGCAATGCTCTCGATTTTTTCGTTTAACAAAAGGATTTTTTCAATTTTCTCAGGAACAGAACTAAGTTCAGCAATAAGCTGGCTGGCCTGTTCGGTGGTGATTGTTTTTTTACGCTTGCCCAACAGAATGGCCATCATGGCAAGTACGGTAACCTGAGCAGTAAATGCCTTTGTAGAGGCAACACCAATTTCAGGTCCGGCATGGGTGTAAACGCCGGCATGAGTTTCCCTAGGAATGCTGGAGCCAACCACATTGCAAATTCCAAGCACTAATGCACCTTGACTTTTTGCCAACTTGATGGCAGCAAGTGTATCGGCTGTTTCACCACTCTGGCTGATGGCAATCACAACATCGTCTGGGTAAATTACCGGATTACGGTAACGGAACTCCGAAGCATACTCAACCTCCACCGGAATACGGGCTAAGTCCTCAATAAGGTATTCGCCAAGCAATCCGGCATGCCATGAGGTTCCGCACCCAATAAGAACAATACGTTTGGCCTCAACAAGCTGTGGGAGAACATTGTAAAGCCCACCGAGATGTATTTCCTGCAGATCGGCAGACAACCGTCCCCTGAAAGTGTCTTTAATTGAACGAGGTTGCTCATAAATTTCTTTGAGCATGAAATGTTCAAACCCACCCTTTTCAATCTCTTCAATGTCGAGATCAATAGTTTGGATCTTCGGCTCGAGGGGATGGTTAGAGATGGTCTTTAGGGAAAGTTCTCCTCTACGAATTATGGCAACATCATCATCGTTCATAAAGATAACGCTGTTGGTGTGCTCAACAATTGGAGTTGCATCGGAAGCGAGGAAGTATTCCTTGTTGCCAACACCGATTACCAATGGGCTACCACGTCTTGCTCCGATCAATAAATCTCGATCATCCTTGCAAAGGATAGCAAGGCCAAATGCACCAACAACTTTCGACAATGCAAGTCGCACTGCAATTTCCGGACTAACTTGTCCCTTGAGGTAGATGTACTCAATGAGGTTAACCAATACCTCCGTATCTGTTTCGCTAGCAAAGGTGTAGCCACGCTTTTCAAGCCGTCTCCGCAGCACGCCATAGTTCTCAATAATACCGTTGTGAATTAGCGTGAAGTAGCCGTTTTGTGAGCTATGAGGATGAGCGTTGATATCGTTTGGTTCACCGTGGGTTGCCCAGCGAGTATGGCCTATTCCCAAAGTTCCAGCAGTGTCTGATTGTGCTGTGTGAGCCTCTAGGTCGCTAACTTTCCCCTTGCACTTATAAACTTCTATATCCTTATTAAAAAGGGCAACGCCGGCAGAATCGTAACCACGATACTCAAGTCTTTTTAGTCCATTAATAATTATTGGAAAGGCTTCCTTTTTTCCAATATATGCAACAATTCCACACATATTAAGTATGATTTTTGAAAAGGTAATGATTGACTGTGCTCGGGTAAAATAACCCAATCCTACTTTTTGGGAGTAGTGTTTGCCTTTGCCGCAATCAACTCGTCGTAAAGGTTAGAGTATGCTTCGATGTAGGTATCGGGACCCTCGAAGCCAATGATTGGTTTTTTAAGTTCCTCTAGATAGCTGGAGATGTTGGGGTTTATGGTTTGAGAGCCAACTATTATGGCATCAGAATACTGTATTGCCAACTTGGTAATATTTTCCCAGCTCCCAGCAGTGCTAATGCTTTCAACATCCTTGGAGCGAACACCCTCAGTAATTAACTTCGACTTAAATCCAGGGGCAAGCATTCCAGGAAACTCATCGTTATAGATGGAATAAACAACCTTAGAGTTGGAGAAGATTGGGTCCTCCTTGAAAGCTTTCTTTACATACAGTGGGGCAGCGGCAGTAAACCAGCCGTGGCAGTGAACAATGTCAGGAACCCATCTTAACTTCCGGACGGTTTCAAGGACACCTCGGGCAAAGAAAATCATCCGCTCATCGTTATCGGCAAATTGCGAATCATCCTCCTCTGTAAGAGTATTCTTACGGTGGAAGTAATCTTCATTGTCAATAAAGTAAACCTGCATCCGAGCCGACTGAATTGAAGCCACCTTAATGATGAGTGGGTGGTCCGAGTCACTAATAATAAGGTTCATACCAGATAGCCGAATTACTTCATGCAGCTGGTTACGCCTCTCATTAATGCTCCCGAACCGGGGCATGAATGTACGTATCTCCTTACCCTTATCCTGTATCCCTTGTGGAAGATAACGGCCAATTAACGAAATTTCATTTTCAGGTAAATAAGGTGATATCTCCTGAGAAATGAAAAGAACCCTCGCGTTTTTCATTCTGATGATTCTTATCTTATTGGGTCTATGCGTGTAGACTTTGTGCAAAGTTACAAAAAAAATTCGCTATTGATTCCCTCTTCCCATTTTGCCTTCAAATAGCACAATAGTCAACCGCTGAAAAAAAACATTGAGCACCTATCGGATTGAAATGAATAGCTAACTTTGCCCCTTGGATTAAATCCAGCAAAAACATAATCATGCATCTGGTGTTAAACTCTATGCAGATATATATTCGGAGAGATGGAGCTTTTTGAGAAAGTTGGTGACCTTAAATCACGGTTGAATGAAATTTCAGCCAACGGAAAAACTGTTGGATTTGTACCCACCATGGGGGCATTGCATCTTGGACATATATCGCTGGTTAAGCAATGTGTTTTGGAAAATGACTACTGCGTTGTGAGCATATTTGTAAACCCAACCCAGTTCAACGATCCCAAAGACCTAAAAAACTATCCCAGATTTCTCGAAAATGATTTAGCCTTACTCAAAGAAACCAACTGCCAGATCATTTTTGCTCCCCCGGAATCGGAAATTTATCCCGAGCCAGACAACCGTGTATTCCCCCTTGGTGAGCTGGAGACCGTGATGGAGGGTAAGCAAAGACCGGGGCACTTTCAGGGCGTGGCCAAAGTGGTTAGCAGACTTTTTGATATAGTCAAACCCTATCGCGCTTACTTTGGTGAAAAAGATTACCAGCAAATTGCCATTATTCGAAGAATGCTTGAAATTACTGGCCAACCAGTAGAGATAATATCTTGTCCCATTCTTCGTGAACCTGACGGATTAGCCTTAAGTTCTCGCAATATGCTTCTTACTCCTAAGCATCGACAGCAAGCCTCGCTAATTGGAAAAACGTTGCTGGAAGCGCGAAACAAAGCCAATGAAATGAGCGTAAAAGAGCTCTCGGAGTGGGTTGTTAAACAAATAAATGCTAGCCCTTTACTTGAGGTTGAGTATTTTGAATTAGCCAACGCTAAAACGTTGATGCCCATTGACCAGTGGCATAGTGATGAGCCAGCTGTGGGCTGCATTGCTGTGAAGGCTGGCGAAGTTCGCCTAATTGATAATGTTAAGTTTGACTCAAAATAATCCGAAATGCAAATTGATGTTTTAAAGTCAAAAATCCATATGGTTTCTATTTCCGAGGCCAACCTGCACTATATCGGGAGTATAACCATTGACGAAGATTTGATGGATGCAGCCAACCTAATTGAAAACGAAAAGGTTCATGTTGTTAACGTTAACAACGGTGAGCGTCTCGAAACGTATGTGATTAAAGGAGAAAGAGGTTCTGGAAAAATTTGCATGAATGGTCCTGCTGCCAGAAAATGCATAGTGGGTGATGTTGTGATCATTATCTCCTATGCCACCATGGAATTTGAAGAAGCCAAGCGGTTTAAACCAACGGTTATTTTTCCCGACACACAGTCTAACTCGCTAATATAGGCTTACTTTGAAAAAGTTCACAAACGCAATAAAATACCTTTTCTTTCTTTCAATTGGTGTATTGCTGCTCTACTACGCCTTTAAAGGTGTTCCGATTAAGAATCTTTGGAATGGATTAAAGCACGCCAACTACGCATGGGTGGCCGTTACGGTGCTGCTCGGAATCGTGGCATATATAGCACGGGCCTACCGCTGGAACCTTCTCATTGAAACGCTAGGATACAAACCGCCCTTGCTCCACACTACCAGTGCAGTGCTTGTGGGTTATCTAGCCAATATTGCATTCCCTCGCCTTGGAGAGGTAAGCCGCTGTGCTATGCTGCGTAAAAGTGATGGTATTCCCTTTGAAGGTCTTGTGGGAACAGTTATTGTGGAGCGGGCCTTCGATATCTTCACGCTATTGCTTCTCCTTGTAGTTGTTACCATCGCCAAGATTAACATTTTTGGGGCATTCTTCAACGACCACCTTTTAATACCAATTGGTAATAAAATTGATAGCGGTATATCCAACACACCAATACTTTGGATGATTGTGGCTGTGGTAATTTTTGCCTCATTCCTGCTACTTTACTTGTTGAAAAATAAAATTGTAGCCACCACGCCCTTCCTTAAAATGAAAAAAATTGTCAAAGGGGTGATCCAGGGGTTGAAATCAGGATACCAGATGAAGCGCAGAAAAGAATTTTTCTTGGCTACCATTGTGCTTTGGACATGCTACTGGTTGATGTCTTGGTTAATTGTTTTTGCCATTCCCGCCACGGCATCCCTCGGTCCTATGGATGGACTATTTCTGCTTGTTGCTGGAAGCATTGGAATGACTGCTCCAGTACAGGGAGGATTTGGAACCTTCCATTTCATCATGACAATGGCTCTGGCCCTGTATGGGATACCTCGCGAAGATGGCCTGATTATTGCTACTTTATCGCATGAATCTCAAACAATATTCGCTATTCTGCTTGGAACCATAGGCTTCTACATCATCATGTTTTTTTCAAAAAAGGTAAAGCAACAATAAAGGATTCAATAATCATGGAACATCTTAACTTTATTAAAAACAAAATACTGACGTCCCAAGAACTTTTAACCAAGCGTGCTTACTGGAACTTTAAAAATCAATCTGTTGTTTTTACCAATGGCTGTTTCGATATAATTCATCGCGGCCACGTTGAATATCTTGCCAAGGCAGCTAGCCTTGGACAGGTAATGGTTATTGGAGTGAACACCGACCTGTCGGTGAGAAAAATTAAAGGTGAAAATCGTCCGGTGCAAGACCAAGACACCAGAGCCCTCGTCCTTGCTGCAATGGAGTTTGTTTCAGCCGTAATCCTATTCGACGAGGATACCCCTTATGAACTCATTAAAGCTGTTCAGCCAGACATTCTTGTGAAGGGTGCCGACTATAAGCCCGAAGAGATTGTTGGCTACGATATTGTAACTGCTCGTGGTGGTAAAGTTGTTACCATACCTTTTGTAGAAGGATTCTCAACAACGTCCATCATCCAAAAACTCAGCAAATAGTTCTTTCCGAATTGTCGCTTTTTGCCTACCTTGGGGTTTTAATAATTGGATTAAATGGCAAAAAGCAAATCAGTTTTTATGTGCCAAAACTGTGGGGCAGAGTCGGCCAAGTGGGTCGGACGATGCCCTTCGTGCGGTGAGTGGAATACCTACGTAGAAGAACCAGTCCTGAAAAGTGAAAGCCGTACCACCTTTACCTCTCTCACGGCACCAGCAAGGCCCATTGCCATTGACGAAATAGAACCCCAAACACATAAGCGAATTCAACTTGCCTCCAACGAGTTCAACCGAATACTCGGTGGAGGAGTAGTTCCCGGTTCAGTTATTTTGTTAGGCGGAGAGCCTGGCATCGGAAAGTCAACCCTTACCCTCCAAATTGCTCTTGATACGAAGCTCAAAGTTCTCTA
>DATKVT010000160.1 GCA_035529935.1 Williamwhitmania sp.
CCAACGGATTTAGAGCCGACTCCACAATGGCAAGATACTTCAGCTCCAGCGGTAAGTGATAGCGGTCCAGATATTCATCAAATACAGGGAAGTAGAGCCGTGCCAAGCCAAGAATCTTGGCAAAGTCGTCGCGTCGATCCACTGTAAAAAGCTGGATATACCGCTTTACATCTGGCGTAAAGTCCATTCCAACTGGGGTGGTATTATCAAGGACAGCCAGCTTATATTCAATGGCAAGATCGGGGATAAGATAGTTGGGGTTGACCTGATATGTAGGCGTATTAGCCTTAGCAAATAAGTTGAGCCGTGATAAACTATCCAGTGCAGCAATCACCCTGTCGGCAACCTGATTACCCTTGTGCTTAATAAGCGGGGCAGTATTTGCTTTACAGTCAATTGTCAAAAGCGCAAAAACGCCAAAGGCCAACACCCCGTACCGAAACCTATATCTCATGTCGAAATCAAATCATGGGCAAGTTACTAAGAAGGCATTGAATTGCCAACCTACTCAATACAGATTAACCCAAGTTAGCTTATTGTCAACCATTACCATTGAGATGCTTAAAAAGAAATCCCGGAAATATTTCCGGGATTTCAATAATTGCAATTGGCATTCTAATGCTGAAATAGTTTTAAAATATCGTTCCCGTTGGCAAAAAGAAGCAGGGCAAACAGCAACACCATGCCCGTAATTTGGGCATACTCCAAAAATTTATCACCGGGTTTTCTTCCAGTCACCATCTCATAAAGGAGGAACAGCACGTGGCCACCATCCAGTGCAGGTATGGGTAGAATATTCATAATAGCCAAAACAATGCTCAGGAGACCTGTCATACTCCAAAATGCCTCCCAATCCCAAGTTCCAGGGAAAATCTTGCCTATGGAAATAAATCCGCCGACCGACTTGTAGGCTCCCGTTTGAGGGCTAGCCAGCAACTTAAGCTGCTTTAAATAGCTGCCAATAACATTATAACTTTTGGTAACTCCAGCTGGTATGGAAGCCCAGAAGGTGTAGTGTTCCACGCTAATGTGAAAAAACTTCTCTAGGTTAGTATCGAACGATACTCCAATTAGAGCATCCTTACCGACGGTAACGGGAATTGCCAGCAGTTTTCCGGCACGGTCAACATTAACTACAATCTGCATTCCTTTGTGGCTTATCACATAGTCTCTAAACTCATCGGTGTATTGAGTTTTTAACGAATCAACACCAACAACTTTATCGCCACTTTTGAACCCGGCTTTAGCAGCAGGAGACTTCTTCGCAATTTTATCAAGCACAATTGGAATTCGTGGAGCAATAATGGGCTGCTTACTTATCATTGCTGCCCTCATGGCCGCCGAAATAGGGAGTTTTATATCTTCTCCACCTCTGTCAACTTCCACGTAATCTGCTTGATCCAAAACAATATCAGCAATAATATGCTGAAAGTTTTGAACCTCAACCCCACCAACATTCAGTATCTTATCGCCATTCTGCAAACCCAACTTTTGCGCTGTTGAATCAACCGCGATACCGTAGGTAACATCCTTATTCGCTAGAAACTCATCACCCCAAGTGTAGAGCACCATGCTGTAGATGACAAAGGCAAGTAAAAAATTTACAACCACTCCGCCAATCATAATTAGCAATCGCTGCCAAGTTGGTTTTGCGCGGAACTCCCATGGTTCCGGGTCCGACTTCAGCTGCTCGGTATCCATCGACTCATCAATCATCCCCGAGATTTTCACGTAACCACCCAGCGGTAGCCAACCTACCCCATACTCGGTATCGCCACGTTTAAACTTAAACAGCGAAAACCAAGGGTCAAAAAAGAGGTAGAATTTTTCGACACGAGTCTTAAAAAGCTTGGCAAGCGTAAAGTGCCCAAGTTCGTGAAGAATAATCAGAAGAGAGAGGCTCATAAAGAACTGCGCGACCTTTGTCCAAATTTCCATGCTCATATTTTCAGCTTCTATAGTTTACTAACCAAATTCTGCATTACCTCCGAAGCTACCACACGAGCCTCGGCATCGATACTACAGTAATCATCCACCGAAGGGTTGGCCAAAAAGGCAACCCGCTCCAGCGTTTTCTCCACAATTCGTGGAATATCGAGAAAGCTAATTCGTTCCTCTAAAAATGCCTGCACAGCCACCTCGTTGGCACCATTGAGTATACAAGGCATGTTACCCCCTTGCTGCAACGAATTATAGGCCAGCTGTAGGCAAGGGAATTTTCCCATGTCGGGCTTTTCAAACGTCAATCCCTCGCCCTTGAAAAAATCGAACCTATCCGATCCCAACGAAAGCCGATCAGGGTATGCAAATGCCAGCTGAATGGGCAACTTCATGTCGGGAATACCCATTTGTGCCTTAATGGAGCCGTCCTTAAACTGCACCATGGAGTGAATGATAGACTGAGGGTGAACAACAACCTCAATGTCCGATGGTTCAACTCCAAATAGCCACTTGGCCTCAATTACTTCAAAACCCTTGTTCATCAGGGTGGCCGAATCAATCGTAATTTTATTTCCCATGCACCAGTTGGGATGCTTTAGCGCATCGCACCGGGTAACGCTACGCAGCTGCTGAGCCGTTAGCGAACGAAATGGTCCGCCAGAAGCAGTAAGGATGAGCTTTTCTACACCACCCGTTTCACCCATCAGGCATTGAAAGATGGCAGAATGCTCCGAATCAACAGGTAGTAGGTCCACCCCATACTGTCGAGCTAACCCAGTTACAATTTCACCGGCAACCACCAAGGTCTCCTTATTTGCAAGTGCAATATGTTTCCCAGCTTTTATAGCTTCAATGGTTGGCAGCAGCCCCGAAAATCCCACCATTGCAGCGAGCACCATATCTACCTCGGGCATGGCCGCTGCCTGGCCAATTGCTCTAGCACCGGTCAAAACTTCAATGGGCATAGCCATTAGCGCATCACGAACGCGCTCATACTTTGCCTCATTGGCAATAACCACCACCTTGGGCAAAAATTCAATAGCCTGCAGCACCAGCAGGTCAAGGTTGTTGTTGGCCGTAAGGACAACCACCTCAAAGCGGTCGGGATGGGAGCGAACCACATCCAGCGCCTGAGTTCCTATAGAACCGGTAGAACCCAGAATAGCCAAGCGTTTTCTCATTCCCAATAAAAATCTTTCGAATGCTTAAAAAACAATATACTTTTCGGGGTCGACGGGAGTGCCGTTATACCAAAGTTCGAAGTGCAAATGGGGACCAGTGGTAAGCTCACCACTATTCCCAATAATGGCAATGGCCTCCCCTGCCTTAACGTGTGCTCCTGCCTTCTTTAGCAGCTTAGAGTTGTGCTTATATACGGAGAGCAGATTTCCAGCGTGCTGTATCTGAATAACATATCCCGTTTCTAAGGTCCATGCAGCCATGGTTACTGTGCCGTCGAGGGTGGCAACTACCACCTCATTGGGTGAGGAGGCAATATCGGTACCAAAGTGGCCGCTAGCTATGTTAAAGGAGTTAGTTACTACTCCTCTTACAGGTGGGAAAAAATGCATCCCCTTAACTGTATTTTCAATGGAGTTGTTTGTTACCGAAAGGTTGTATTGCTCTTTCTCCTCAATTTGGCTGCGAAGCAGCGAATCGTCAAGCGATTTTTTAAAAACAATATCCTTGGGATGTATGGTGGTATCCTTCTTAGATTGCAATACTGGCGGGTTTTCACCATTCATAATTGCCTTAAGAGAGGTGAGGTATTTTTGCCATTGGTCGAGCTGCTGCTGCAGCGAATCCACCTTAAGGGCATTCTCCACAATTGCCCTTCGAGTAGTGGTATTGGGGTAGCCAGGAATAAACTCACGCAGAGGGGTAAACGCTATCAACACCGTAACCAGCGCTACAAGCAGTAAGGAAGAACCTCCCAAAAACGCTATCACGTTTAACCTTGAAAGGCGAAAAAACCAAACCTCTTCAAAGGTTTGATCGTTGTAAATGCTGAAGCGGTACTTATTTTTAAGCTTGGATAAATAGCGCTTTGAATCCTTTTGAGCCATGTTATTTCGAATGCAATCCCACAAATATAGAAACTTTTAATTTAGAATAGGGGAAAGCAATCGCCTTTAACCTAATCCTGAACCACCTTCACGTACTTCTCCTCACTCTGCCAGAGTCCATGCTTTGTGCATACTGCCATAGCTGTAAGGTTCATGCTTACGTTGGCAGCCACATAAAAATCGACCTCAACGTGGGTAGGTTGATTCCCAAATGCACCCGGAGTGTAGTGTACCTGAGCCAACAATGTCTCCCTGTTCCATAGCTGCAAGGTGCTGATAAAGTGATCGTAATCATCCGGGTGTTTATACTCGTTGCCTAGGGTAACCTTCACCTTCAACTTTTCACCTTTTTTAACGGAGTCGTCGCAATAAATAAAAGGAGTATGTCTGTCGAAGTAGTCCTTCATCAGCTCTTTCTCCTCCTGGCTGATGTCTACTGGTTTAAAAACTCGTGGCATAGAAATTCCAGTTTGTAAGTAGGAACAAAAGTAGCTTAAAAAATGTTCTTGGGTGCTATTGGTGAGCCGAATGCCTTTAAAACAGTATGTTTATTTTGAAAAAAAGTAGTCGATAGTTTGCAATCACCAAAAAAGTATGCTACTTTTGCACCGCACTTGACAAAATGGTTTCGGGGTGATTGAGGAAGTTGGTGTCGATGCAGCTTAAAAGGTTCTGATTTTATTGAAAACGATATATTGCGGGGTGGAGCAGTTGGTAGCTCGTTGGGCTCATAACCCAAAGGCCACAGGTTCGAGTCCTGTCCCCGCTACTAGAAAACCTCGAAGATGCAAGTCTTCGGGGTTTTTTGCTTTATATTTAGGGCTATGTTTTATGCCTAAGTCCTATAATACCAAGAAGCCTACAAAAAAATCTACAGGGGGTTACCTCCAGCCTATTAAGCAATTTCCCTCACCTCTCTAGCAGCCGAATGTATTCTGCAAGATTACTGCACGGAAGTTTACTCCCCTTGCTTAATACATTGTAGATAAAATAATCGCATTCAGCCTCGTCCAAGATCCCTTTAAGATGCGCCTTGTAAACAAAATCCATGGTGGTTAGGTATTGTATACCGTGTTGCTGGCAATACAGTTTAATATCACGAAGATTGCTGCTGGCCAAAACATCCTTGTTGAACTTGCAGTATGCCATGCACGCACTTTCGCCCTTTCCATAAATCTTTCTCAACCGACCATACTCCCTCATGACCTCAATATCGCCTGAAAACGAAAGTTCAAATATGATATGACTCCTTATAAGATTCTCAACGATAATTCGGGAGTTGGCTTTGAACACTTCACCAAAAACAACATCTAAAATGTATAGCTTGTTGGGAAATATTTGGTGAAGAATTCCTGTTTGCTCCCCCTTAATAAAGTGGATAATTACATCAGCATCCAGAAGAATCTTTTTTGAAGCATCAATCTCCAGCGCCATTGTCGTCCACATTAAGAATATCCAGACCTATTGATTGGAGAAGAGCTGTATAGTGTCCTTCTGATATCTTGCCCGCATCGTAAAGATGCCTGGCAACTGCCGCATAATCACCAATTACCAGATTCTTATTCCCTGGCTCATACAATTCCGTGGGATATCCATATTGCCGAGCAAGCAACTTAACGTTTTGCTTAAAGCCATCATAGCCTTCGGCCGATATTATCCCCAGCTCTTTTAACCGAAAAAGCAGTGCGCTCCTCGAACAACCAAAACTCTGCTCTATTCTCAAAATCGTTTCAATGGTGATCTTGTCCTTGGCAACAAGCTCTTCTTGGGAAATTAAGCGGGTAATGCCATCGTCGGGCATCAAAAAGTAAGAGGCAAAAATATCGGCGTTATACTCCTGCTCTTTTCTCTTGTCAAACAACCCTGAATTGCAGTGATGGGGCCGAAAATTGTCATCAACGTACAAATGGTAAAGCTCATGGCAAATAGAAAAATTCTGACGGCCAATGGAATGATTGGAGTTGATAATCATAAACCTAAAATCACCGGCACGGATTGCCATTCCGGAGAATTTGTCCGACAATTCTTTGAAAACCGTGATTACGTTGAGCCTCATTAGTAAGCTTTTTAGCTGTATGGGCTCCGTGTTACCAAAACCAAGCGTAATCCTAAACTCGGATGCCTCCTTTTTAATTGCCAGCAGCATTGGTAATGGTTTTCATCTTTAGATAGTTTAGCACAATGCGCTTAAATTCTGCAATGCTCAGCACATCTTCCTCCGCTAGTGAATCACTTCGAAAGGCAAAGGCAAGGTTGGTGTTGGCAACCGTCGTGCTTTCCTCCAGCAGCTCTTCCATATCTACCCCAAATAGATCGGCCAGCTTGTCCAATGCTGTTACAGGAATAGGTCTTTTTCCCGTCTCATAGAAAGAGATCATTTCGCGTGATACATCAAGAAATCCAGCAAGATTATCCTGCGTAAACCCCTGTGCAGCACGATACTTTTTCACATTACTTCCGATGATTTTTGTAGAATCCATGGTGACTTTTCTTGTTACTAAATGCAACAGTTACACGATATGTTACGACAAATGTAACAATTTGTTGTAACAACCACCAAAATATGTTGTGAATTTATGTTGTTGCGATTCACAGGACAATGATGCAAGGAAAACAAAATAACCACACAGCAACACCATCCACCAAACCTGATCGTTCAATTTATTTAATAACTTTGATAAACTTCAAATTGTTGTGAATATTAGTCTTTGGAAGTTAAACATCCCAGCATGTTCATAACTAGTCCTATAAAAAGTTGATATTTAGAAAAAACATTCCGAAATTTAGTAAGTCCAACAAACCAAAACTGAAAGCCTCAGTAAAAATGATTAACAACTATGAGATTTACTATTCTGCTAAGCGTTGATGAATCCTTAAACCCAGTATTACCAATCAACTACCAGTACGAGCTGGCCTCGTGGATATACAAGACCATTGCCGCCGGGGATGAACAGTATGCCAGCTGGCTACACGGCAATGGCTTTTCACTTGGATATCGAAACTTTAAGCTATTTTGTTTCTCCCACCTCAACGTTCCTAAGCGAAAAGTAGCAGGTGACCGGCTGCATATTCTTTCGCCAACGGTATCGTTTAAGCTATCGTTCCTGCCGGAGCGATCCACCGAAGAGTTTATAAAAGGGGTGTTTCAGAACCAAACGCTAATTCTTGGTGATCGATTGAGCAAGGTGCAATTTAGAGTAGGAAGCATTGCGCTGGAACCGGCACGGGAGTTCACCAGCTGGGGTGTATTTCATACGCTATCGCCGGTGGTGGTGGCAGCAGCCCGACCCGACCGAACCAAGGAATACCTCACTCCCACCGACTGTAGATACGGTGCAATGCTCATTGGCAACCTAAAGCAGAAGTATAAAACATACTACGGTCACGACCATGCGGACACTGTTACGCCCGCGTTTGAGCTGCTGGGCCAGGCAAAGCAAAAAGGTATAATGATAAAGCAAAGTGACTTGAATCCAATTAAGGTTATTGGATACCAGTATACCTTTCGCCTTTCGGCCGATGCTGCCTTGCTCAAAATGGGCTACGATGCCGGATTTGGAGAGGACAATAGCATGGGGTTTGGCTTTTGTGATATACAGTAGGAAACTTGAATATATAAATCGCAACGAATCGCAAATAATTGCTGCTAATCGCCAATAATGGCACACCAAAGGGAATTGTGAAACTTTTAAAACTGATTACGATGTCTCTAAAGTATGCATTATTTGAGAACCACCTAACGGCCGACCCAGACGATTTTTCGGCCGTAGCACAGAGTAGCGCTGCCAAGACCGAAAATGACATCTTCGATCTCATGGTGAGCCGTGGCTCCACGGTAACCAAGGCCGAGGCGCTATCGGTAATGGAGGAGTACACCCTTGCCTTGCAGCAATCATTGCGCGATGGCAACAGCATCAACACCCCCTTATTTAACCTCAACCTCTCTGTTCAGGGAGTATTCAACGGCAACGACGACAGCTTCGACCGTAACCGCCACACTGTAAAGCTGAATATTACAGCGGGAGTTCGGCTAAAGGAGGTGATAAACGATGTTGTTGTTGAAAAGGTGAAGGGAGGAAGTCCTAAGCCCGACCCTATGTACCTGGAGGATGTTGCAAGCAGCACCCGCAACGATACGCTTACGCCCGGCAACATTGCAGTAATCAAAGGCTCGCGGCTTAAGTTCGACAGCACCGACGACAAGCAGGGCATCTTCTTCGTGGCTGCCGACGGCACGGAGACCAAGGTAGCCAACGTGTCGCGCAACAAGCCCTCCGAGCTGCACTTTCTACTACCAGCACTGGCTGCCGGAGAGTATAGCGTGGAGGTGAGAGTAATGTTTAAGAATACCAAGGTGCTTAAGGTAGGGAGACTATTGAGCAACCTTACCGTTAAGTAAGCATGATTGTGGGCTAGGTGGGGAGCACTCTTCGCCTAGCCTTTTTTAGAAACAAGGAGTAGTAACTCCAGAGAATGTGGAGGGATAACTCCTCGGTATGAGGAGTAGCTACTTCGCGAGGCGAGGAGGGATTACTCCCGATTCTAGAAGAATAAAACCACGACGAAAGGGAAACAAAACCTCGAAGGTTTTGAAAACCTTCGAGGTTTAGGAACTGGTAATAACTAGAAATACTATATGCGGATACATTTAAAGATTAAAACACCTAAGCAAGGTATTCCAATCTTGCATCAGCCACTATTAACCGGAACAATTCATAAGTGGATTGGGGAAAATAACAATGTACATGGTGAACTTGCCCTTTTCTCCTACTCCTGGTTAACCGGGGGAAGGCTAAAAAACGGATTACTCCAATTTAGTAATGAAGGTTACTTTTTCATAAGCAGCCACAACGACAAGCTTCTTGCTGGAATTATTAAAGGGATACAAGCCGATCCAACAATGTTCAATGGTTTGGAAGTGAAAGAAGTGCTTATAGAATCAAATCCAGACTTCTCCCATATCAACCATTTCAACGTTGCGAGCCCAATCTTCATAAAGCGACGAAACGAAACCTCCATACAGCATATTCTTTACACGAATCCTTTAGCGGGTCAATACTTGGCTGAAACGTTGCAAAATAAGATGGAGAAGGTTGGATTAACTGACGATGCGCTTAAAATTGAGTTTGACTTAAGCTATAGCAAGGCATCAACCAAGCTAGTGCACTACAACGGTATTGACAATAAAACCAGCTGGTGCCCGGTAATAATTGAAGGAAAACCGGAAACAAAAGCCTTTGCATGGAATGTGGGGCTGGGTAATTCAACAGGAATAGGGTTAGGTGCAATAAAGTAAAACTAAACCTTCAAGGTTTTCAACGCTTGAAGGTTATAAAGCAGCAGCAATGTTATACGTCGTAAAATATTCAGGTCCGTTTGGTTTTATAAAACCTTGGACCGCCGTTCGCGATAGCGAAACCTATAGCCAGCAGTTTTTGACACCATCGATAGTAGCGGGTATTGAGCGTAAACTCTTTCCCGAATTACTCAATAGTCCCTTTGGTATATATAAAATCAAGCGGCATAGGTTATCCTATTCTGGAATATCACAGCAGCAGGAACAGATTCAACCTCGCGGATGGAATACCAAAGGAACGGCAAGAAACCGAACCTATGAGCGGCCCTATGCCATACTTGTTCGTGGAGTACTAATTAACCCAATATTATGGCTTGCATTTGAAAATATTGAGGATGCTCAGATTGCATCGAGCCAGCATATCTGTTTAGCAAGGAATGAGGACATTTTATACCCTGAAGAGGAGATTCTTCAAGTTGAGGAATCTGAGCTGGATTCCGATGAGGAGACCTTTCATGGATTTGAGTTGATTATGGAACAGGGTGATAACTCCTTTATGGTTGGGTATAATAGACTAGATGGCAACAAGCCCATGTTTGGCTGGTTGAAAACTGTTGGAAACCCTGTAAAAAATGTTTATTAGATGATTCCGTGTAGCCATATAAAGGCAAAAGGTGCGCCCGATAATACACCCTTGTTTGTGCACTTAGAGCAGGTGATGATTGTTGCCGAAAAGATTGCACAAGCAAAGGGTATGGATGTATCTATTGCAAGAGCTGGCGCGCTGCTACATGATATTGGTAAGGCAAGTCCTGTTTTTCAGGCTCAACTTAATGGGATTCGTCCAAAACGCTTTTTCCGACACGAGATTGCCTCACTGCTGTTCCTGTCCCTGTTTGATTCACATATCCATCCGCAGCTAATCGAGATGGTGGTAGGTCACCATAAGTCAATAAAAACGCCCAACAACTCGGCTGCGAAGGGAATTCTTGATTTGGAAGATAGCTGCGATGATTCCTTTGAAGTCCATGCAGAAAAGTGGGATGAGTGGATGCCTGCAGCTGTTGAGATACTAAATGGATTTGGAATTGCTGCAAAAGCAATATCATTGGAGGAAGCATCTTCGAACTATCAAGTTGCACTAGATTACTGTTGCGATGTTGTTAAGCAGCAGGGCTATTCGAAATGGAAAGGCTTACTTATGGGAGCCGACCATTTTGCATCTGCTCTTGGAAATAAAACCTCAGAGCAGGCAAGTAGGATATTTAAGACTCCAAACCTTGCTTTCTTCGATCGCAAACATCCACTTTTTCCTCTTTCTCTTAAAGAGTCGGATTCTGCAAAACCGCATACTTTAGTTGTTGCATCAACAGGTGCAGGCAAAACCGATTTTCTTTTTAGAAGGTGTAAAGGACGAGTATTCTATACATTGCCCTTCCAAGCATCTATTAATGCTATGTATAAGAGGGTAAAGCGAGATTTGGAGTCAACAAATCCCGATTTAGATATTCGGCTTTTGCACTCATCGTCCCAAATTGTTGTAAGCGGTGCTTCCATCGAAGAAAAGACAATTCAGGGGCATATTGGCTCCTCCATTAAGATTCTTACCCCGCATCAAATTGCATCAATTGCTTTTGGTTTGCAGGGATTCGAGGCAACCATTGCAGACTTAGAAGGGTGTGATGTTATTCTTGATGAAATACATACTTATAGCGGGGTAACCCAATCAATCGTTTTTAAGATAGTTCAAGTATTAAAGCACCTTAATTGTCGAATACATATTGGTACAGCAACTATGCCAACAGCCCTATATGCTCAAATAATTGAAGTGTTGGGTGCAGAGAATGTTTTGGAAGTGAAGTTGAGCGCCGATGAGCTGAATGCGTTTGACAGGCATGTTGTACACAAAATTGGCGAATGGAGCAATGCTTATACAGAAATTGCCAAGGCTATAGCCGAAAGCAAAAAGGTGCTAGTAGTGTGCAACAAGGTCAAGAATGCTCAAGCACAGTATACATATTTTAAAGAGCAATACCCAAGTATTCCAATTGTCTTGCTGCATAGCCGTTTCAAAAGGAGTGATCGGGAGCAAAAAGAGAAGTTGCTTCTCGGTCTCAATGATGATGGGAGGCCCAATGGCAACTTTAACACTTCCACGGATGCGTGTATCGTAGTTTCTACTCAGGTAGTTGAAGTTAGCTTAGACATTAGCTTCGATATTATGGTAACTGAAACAGCTCCCCTAGATGCCCTTATTCAACGATTTGGCCGCATAAATCGAAGGAGAACTGAGGCTACCATTGGAAAGTATATGCCCGTATTCGTCATCCAACCGCCTGAAAAGGAATCGGACTGCAAGCCATACAAGCAGGATGATTTAGCTAGCAGCTATGAAGTGTTGCCTTCGGGAGAAGTATTAAAGGAGATTGATTTACAAGCAAAAATTGATACTGTGTTTCCATCAGTAGATTTACTGAATATTGAGCAGCATTCGGTATTTAAGCAAGATGGTAAATGGCGAATAGACTTCCTTACCCATAGGAATAAGTCGATCCTTTTTGAACTGCTAGAGATTGATAGCATTGCCTGCATTGTAGAAGATGATGAGATTGCCTATCGTGAAGCCGATTATGAGGCACGAGTGGGAATGGAAATACCGGCAAAGTTCAACTATGGTTTTAAGTCGCTTCGGCAATTGCTATTTGGAAGCAAGCCTTTTATTGTTCCCAACCGAGCTTATAGTAGTGAGCTAGGGCTTGATATGAGCCTCGTTAAATCGGAGAATTACTCAACATTTGAATTCTTATAACTATTGACCTATGATAACAACCGTTATTGGGCGAACATTTTTACACGCATACAATAGAGAATACAAAAAGGACTATACTTCCAAGGAGTTTTTTGATAAAATCTACTTTGAGTTGTTCTTCAACCATCCGAAATACATGATGTGGGCGCAAAACTCACCTTTTGTTCAGATGAAAAAGGGACAAACTCCAGAGACTTTAACTTCTACGGAGAGGCTTGAGAAATTGGAAAATCTTCATCAAAAGGTTGACCAAGGTGATCGAGATGCCAGTATCGCTATAGGATTTCCAGCATCGGAGGATAAGGAATTTGCCACAACCTCGGGATTGGTTACTGATATTGAGATAGAAATACCCAATGAAGATGTTTACTATACATGGATTGGAAGTAGTCTCAGTATTGGAATAGCCGGTGGGTTTTCTCTGCTATTCAACGACGAAAAGATACTGCTCGATATTTACAAAGGGTGGGAATACTATCGTCGTTTTTTAAATGATGAAGCCA
>DATKVT010000161.1 GCA_035529935.1 Williamwhitmania sp.
TTTTTGCGCATACTACAGCAGCCCATAGCGCTATTTACCCAAACCATAGGCACAGCACCACAGCCCATCCCGGTAAATATTACGAACGCTCTGCATACCATTGGTTGGGCCGGATTGCTATTTGCACTCTTCATAATTGCACTTTGGATTTTAAGAAGATGGGTAAGCAGCAGTAAGCCTGTGGAGGTTGGTCCCACCTGGGGTTGTGGTTATCCTACCTCGAGCGCTAAGCTGCAGTACACCGCCAACTCCTTTGCCCGAAGCTACTCGAAGCTGGCCAAGCCCATGCTCGACATTGGCAAGAAGGAGATAGCCATCACGGAGGTTTTCCCCTCCAAGAAGCACTACGAAACGCACACCTACGATAAGCTTGAGCGCTACTTTATCGATAAGCTCATTAAGCTGATTAAGGTTGTTACCGGATGGTTCCTATTTCTGCAAAATGGGAGGCTTCAACGGTATATCCTTTATGGCATTCTCTTTATCTCGGGAGTTATTATTATTCCCATTATCATTGAAAAGATTATGATGTTGCTGCACTTTTTAAATAACTTGTAACATGCTGAGCTTTGTTTTAATAGCGCTGGCAAGCCTCTTCTTTACAGGGGTAATCATCCGAACGAAAAGCATAACGGCCGGAAGAAAGGGGCCGGGAATTATGCAGCCCGTAAAGGATGTGATTAGGCTAATGAAAAAGGGTGCGGTTTATAGCCAAACCACCAGCATTGTTTTCCGGCTTGCCCCCGTGGTATATTTTTGCACCGTGGCCATGGCCGCCCTGCTTATTCCATTTGGCTCTAGCCGAGGCGTAATCAGCTTCAACGGCGACTTTATCTTCTTTGCCTACCTGCTGGGTCTCGGGAAGTTCTTCAACATAATTGCCGCCATGGATACCGGTAGCAGTTTCGAGGGGATGGGGGCCAGCCGCGAGGCGCTCTACTCCCTATTTGCCGAGCCTGCCTTTTTTATCATCCTTGGCTCCTACATCACGTATGCCTTGGCTGTTTTGGCGGCGCTGGTGCTGGCCATGATTGCAATGATTGAAAACAGCCGTCTGCCCATCGACGACCCTAAAACCCACCTGGAACTCACCATGGTGCACGAGGTAATGATTCTGGACAACAGTGGCTTCGACCTAGGACTTATTCTCTATGCCGGCTACCTTAAGTTTGCCATTTTTGGAGCCATCATTGCCAACCTCTTTACTGGCGGGATGTCGTTGCTCTGGGCTTTGGTCGTTTTTGTTGGAACGCAGTTCTCCTTTGCCGTGGTAATTGGTCTCATTGAGTCGTTCATGGCTCGCTTTAGGATGAACCATAACGCGCAGTTTATTTTTGCGCTTTCATCCGTTAGCTTTTTGATATTCCTGGGCGTGCTTCTGGTTCTTGGAAAGTTTATTTAAAACAAACAGCGATGACAAATATTCTGCTGATACTATTCATCATTAGCCTTCTATACCTCTCCATTGCCAACAGGTTGGTTACCTATATCCGAGTGCTGGCACTTCAGGGATTCATACTTTTCGGGGTAACCTTTCTGGCATTGGAGGAGATAAACACCCTTAACCTTGTGCTGATACTGCTGGAAACGGTAGTGTTTAAGGCAGTTGCCGTTCCGGTTTTTCTTTCACGGTTAATTAAGCGAAACCACATTACCCGGGAGGCGGAACCCTACCTGCCTAACTTTGTCTCCCTAATTATCACCACGGTGATAGTGGTTGTTACGGTTTTGCTGGCCAACTCCATAAAGGATACCCACGTTGATAAAATATTCTTCATCGTTGCGCTCTCCTCGCTGTTTGCCGGTCTCTACATTATTGCCTCGCGCAAGAAGATTATTACCCACGTAATGGGCTACCTCATCATTGAGAATGGCGTATTTGTTCTCTCTCTGGCGGTGGGTAACGAAATGCCAATGCTGGTGAACCTTGGCGTAATGCTCGATATCTTTGCCAGCGTGCTCATTTTGGGCATCTTCTTAAATAAGATTGGAGACGTGTTTAAGGATGTAAACGTGGACCAGCTCAGTAATTTAAAGGACTATTAATTGTTAGCCACATGACGGGACTATTTTTAACCGGGGCGTATACCATAGGCGGCTTGCTTTTTGTAAACCGCAACAAGCGCATAAACAGCTTGCTCCTCATTGCCTACGAGATTCTGCTGTGGGGCTTTACCATATTTGCCTGCTTCAACTATAAGCATACGGAGCTGGACTACTTCGCCTTCGATTCGTTGGGCATACTCCTGCTGATTACCCTCAGCATTATCAGCATTCCGGCGCTTATTCACAGCCACCTATACATAAGCCGACAGGGCGAAAAGCCACAGAGCCGCAGCATCTACTTTGCGGCGATGGTGGTGCTGCTCACCTCCATTAGCGCTGCTTACCTTGCCAACCATATTGCTGTGGTGTGGATTTTTGCCGAGCTCACCACTTTGAGCGCCTCCGCGCTTATTTACCACCACCGAAATAAGCTGGCGCTGGAGGGAACGTGGAAGTACGTGTTTATATGCGCCATCAGCATCTCGCTGGTGTTTGTGGGTATCCTGTTTTTGAGCTTGTCGCTAAATCAGGCAGGGAACAAAGATTTGTCGTTTGCCAACCTAATGGCGCATAGCCAGGAGCTAAATCCCTTTTGGTTGCGGCTTGCCTTCCTCTTCATTTTTACCGGCTTCACTGCCAAGATTGGTCTAGTTCCCATGTACACTGCCGGCATCGATGCCAAGGACAAGGCGCCCGGACCGGCTGCGGCTATTCTTTCGTCGGTGCTAATGAACATGGGTTTTGTTGCCATATTCCGCACCTATGCCATTCTGGCTCACACCTCGCTCTACCACTGGGCCAACACCATCATTTTTGTGGCCGCCATCCTCTCCATTTTTGTGGCCACCGTTTACATGATGAAGGTGATGAACATCAAGCGCATGTTTGCCTATTCCAGCATTGAGCACATGGGGATAGTGATGTTGGGAGTTGCGGCGGGTGGCATTGGCTTTTATGCTGCCATACTGCACGTAATACTGCACTCCTTTGTAAAAAGCAGCCTCTTTTTCCAATACAACCAGGTTTACCGCGTGTTTCAGGATAAGAACATTTACCACCTTGGGAACTACTTCAAGTATAACCCCACCGGAGCAGTGGTTCTTCTTTTTGGATTTATAAGCGCTACGGCCATGCCACCCTCGGGGCTGTTTGTAAGCGAGTTTCTCATATTCAGGTCACTCTTCGAGGGACAGCACCTTGTTATGTTGCTGGTGGCCCTGCTGCTGCTCACCATTATTATTTGGGCGTTTGGCAAGAATATCCTTAAAATCCTGTTTACCCCTGCTGTTGGTTTCGACGATAGCCACGTTCCGCACATCCGCCCGTTGGAGTCGTTAAGCCAACTTGTTCTGCTCTTTGGCGCCGTTTGGTTGGGCTTGAATCCACCGGCTGCCTTTGTCCATCTCATTCAGGATGCAGTTTCCATTTTACCCATGTAACATGAGCTACCTAACCCTACATAACCAGCAGCGCGTGCCAGTTAGCTCCATTCCGGAGCTGGAGTATGGCGCCTTCTTAACGCAGAACGTGGCGTTGCTCCAGAATAGGCCCGAACGCCACTGCGTTACCTACTTTGGGCTTCGCGTTAAGGATGGGATTGCACTCTACTGCTGCATTGCCGACGACGTGGAGCATACCATTCTGGTCTCCTCCTCGGTGGTGGAGCCAAAGCAGAAGCTCTCCTCCTTCGCGGCACTTAACTATGCCTTTGAAAAGTTTGAGCGGGAAATCCACGAAAACTTTGGAGTGGACTACATTGACCATCCTTGGCTGAAGCCGGTTCGCTACCCCTACAACCGTGCCGACAAATCGCAGGTGATGGCCAACTATCCCTTTTTTAACATCGAAAGCGAGGAGCTGCACGAGGTTGGTGTGGGACCGGTACATGCCGGAATTATTGAGCCCGGACATTTTCGCTTCCTCTGCAATGGAGAGCAGATTCTTCACCTCGAAATCCAGCTGGGATACCAGCACCGGGGAGTGGAGAGCCTTTTCCTTACCAAGAAGAATCTGCTGCAGCGCACCATCCTTGCCGAAGGTATTGCCGGCGATAGCGTGGTGGGCCATACAACCGCCTTTGCCTACCTGTGGGAGAGCTTAAGCGGCTTTGAACCATCAAACGATATACTCTACGCAAGAACGCTGGCGCAGGAGCTGGAGCGAATAGCCATCCACACCGGCGACCTCAGCGGTATTAGCACCGACATTGCCTACCAGCTCGGCAGTTCAGTATTTGGACGGCTACGCACACCCATTATCAACTACCTGCAGGAGTGGGGCGGAAATAGGCTTGGGAAAGGGCTGATACGGGTTGGCAAAAACCAGTTTCCCTACACTTCGGCCTTAGCCAATCGGCTTACGGAGGTGTTTAGCGCCTTTGTGCCCGATTTCTGCGAGATGAACGACCAGCTCTTTTCGCTTCCCAGCGCCCTTTCGCGGTTGGAGCGCACAGGAGCACTTACCACAGAGCAGCTTACCACCATTGGAGCGGTGGGTATGGCTGCACGAGCAAATACCCTTGCTCGGGATATTCGAAAATCGCACCCCTACGGGCTCTACCCCACGCTGAAGCATGAACCTATTATCAAGCACCATGGCGACGTTTACTCCCGCACCCAAATCCGGCGCGAGGAGGTAAAGCAGTCCATTGGCTACCTTAACCAGTGGATTGGTGATATACCAGCTGCAGAGCCGGAGAGGAAGATGGGGCCGTTGGCACCCAGCTCGTTTGCCATTTCGCTCACCGAGGGGTGGCGCGGCGAAATTTGCCATGCCGCCATTACCGACGAAAAGGGGGAGCTGCTGCTCTACAAGATTAAGGACCCCTCGTTCCACAACTGGTTGGCGCTGGCCTTGGCCGTGCGCAATAACGAGATTTCCGATTTCCCCATCTGTAACAAGAGCTTCAACCTCTCCTACAGTGGGCACGATTTGTAACCTTATGAGAAAAGCGGAACGCCATGCTAGATAATCTGAAAATACTATACCACCAAGGGAAACAGTTTATTCCCGATGTTACCACGGCTAAGGTTCCCGGCATATTTCGGGGTAGACCCATTATTAGCACCGAAAGCGTGGATGTGGACGCGCTGGTGGCACTTTGCCCCACCGATGCCATTGCCGCCAATCCGGTGAGCATCGACATGGGTAGGTGCGTATTCTGTGGCGAGTGCGCCCGAGTTTTTCCCAACAAGGTGCAGTTTACCACCGACTACAAGCTCTCCTCCAACGACCGCTCCAACCTGATTGTAAAGGAGGGCATCGACCAGCCCATTACGATGAATCCGGCACTGGTGCGTAAGGAGATTTACCGCCTCTTCAGTGGTTCGCTCAAGCTGCGGCAGGTTTCCGCTGGGGGTGATGGCAGTAGCGAGTGGGAGATGAATGCTGCCGGCAACGTGCAGTTCGACATGGGGCGTTTTGGTATTGAGTTTGTAGCCTCCCCACGCCATGCCGATGGCGTTGTGATTACCGGACCCATTTCGGCAAACATGGCCGAGGCGTTGGAGATTACCTTTGCTGCCACCCCTTCGCCCAAGCTGGTAATATTGGCCGGCACCGACGCCATTAGCGGTGGCATTTTTGCCGATAGCCCTGCTGTGAACAGGGCCTTTCTGGACAAACACCACGTAGACCTCTACATCCCCGGCAACCCCGTGCATCCGCTTACGCTTATCAATGGAATTCTTGGGTTGATAAAGTTGAGGTAGAGGAGGCTAATAGCAGATTAGGGATTTAGAGGATTAGGTAGGTGCTCAACCTTAAACCGTTGAAACGGTTACCAAAAACCGGTATACGTTGCTAACCCACGGTTGAAACCGTGGGCTATGGTGCTGGATGGCAAAGGTTGAATGCTGCTATTCCAGACCCGACCCTATTTAGACCTTCTCACGCTAGCCAGGACATGAAATGCAACGATGGCGTGGACGTCCTCGTCCGTGCCAACCTACTAGGCCAACACTCAGAAACCTTTATCTCTAGCCTAAAAAAGGTAATTACCGCAGCCTGCCATAGCGTGTAAAGCGGTAGCATGGGCCTGTGGCCCATAAGCTATACAGAGAAAGAGTGCAAGGCTTTAGCGGCATGTAGGTAGTAGTAATACCACAGCTGCTGCAGCCGGACGAAACGTCCTGTTGACAGCATTACACTTTGGGCAGGGCTGCTTTTTTGCCAAAAGGCTACCGAGGTTTTGCTATATTTGCTCTAGGGTAGGGTTGGTACGCACGGACAGCATGTCCACGCGATCGGGTATTTTTATATTTTTGGGAAGCATAAAGGTTTCGAACACCCCTAACAGCATGTCCGAGCGAGCGGGATTAACTATTATCGTACAATTTTTATTATTTTATTCCTTGCCGTGTTGGCATTTTGCATTGCTCCAGCTCCTTCAAATTCAAAAATAGTTTCATGGTCAAATCTTCCGTCATTCCATTCAATTGTCAAATATGCCAATTCGTTCTTCTTCTTTTTCTTCAACGCAAATGCAAAAATTCCTGTCATTAGTAATCGTCCAACAGTTACTCTCTTTTCAACAGTCGATAGGTCTTCGGCAAGTATATTTTTTATAAACTGGTTTTCAATTTCACCTTTCTTTACAGGCATTGCCATTGGCGTTTCTAGCATTATTTCAAGTTTATTGTCCTTTGGGAATATTGAGGTTTTTGGAATTGCGTCATTAATGTCAGGGTGTCCAGCTACATATTTTCCTATATCAACTTTAGCATCGAGCGAATAACCCAATTCGGTTAATTTTGCATTATTTTCTTTCTGTTTATTTGCAGCAGATATTCCTATAACCACAAGCAGAATACCAAATCCAACAATAATTAGCCACGCCATAACTTTACTTTTAATTAAGTTAACAATTTCAATTTATAGATCAATCACGGTCGCCGTACTTTCCCAAGAATTAGTTTCGTAAACATTCAGTTTACAGTAACCATTCATTACATTATATTCAAAATACGCTTTAATGTGTTTTTGAGGTTTTTCATCTACTCCATAAAATGCAGTCATTGGGTTATTGGGAAATACTGCATTTTCTTTTGAATCAAAGAAAACAATGTAATGAAACACTCCGCTATTCATACTTTCTTTTTTTTCGGTGCAAAACATTTTTAAAGTATCAAGATTTGGATTTCCTGAAATAACGTATAGTTCCATTTTATTTTCATTATTACCGACTAGCTCAGATTTAGTATCTACGAATGCGTAGGGATAGTTAACTTTAGGTTTTGTAGAGCAAGAAACCATTGTCAAAATTGCTAGGGCGAAGATTAATTTTTTCATATTTCTGTTAAAATTAAGATTTATTAAATATGTTTCAATTACCATAGGGCTGTTCTTTTTATTGTTGCCAACGTTTTGCGGTTTTATTTCATTCGGACTCAATGCCTTGTCTAAAAGAAAGAATTTTTTTGTCTGCTGCATTCCTGCCTACGATGCTGGTGCCACATGAAATATAGTCGTTGTTACTAACCGTAATATTTTAGTTTTTCTTTTCTGCTTCCCCAAATTTTCCATCAGGGCCATACATACCCAAATTTCCATTAGTTTCAATTATATAATATTCGTTATGTTTATTTTGTTTAAGTTCATAGCGTGTATTCCCATTGATTGTTTTTTTTATAAACTCATCATCACTTGAGCTACCGTCGCTAAACGCTTGGTTCATGAATATTTTATTATTCTTTTCATACAGCGTCATAAAGCATCCAGCATAAGGTCGTGTGTCTTGCCATTTTCCAATTACCCGCCCATCAACTTTCGTAGCGTTCAATTTTTTATCTTCCTCGGCGGTTGTCCCACCTATTTCAACGTTCAGGTCGGGAGTAAAATGACTAGTTGCCCAAGCTCCTGAGCCAGTTTTGGTCCCTTCTAAATTATAGAATATCCACAATTTGTCATAGGACTTCCTTGTTTCACGAAGTTTATTTGCAATTATAGTCAATTGTTCCTTTGATATTTTCTCCTTTAACACAATCTCAATATTGCATTTATTAATACCAAACTTTGGGTTGACATTTTCCGTTTCCGAAGTGATTCTAAATAAACTGTCAGGAACAACCGCTACGTCTTGATTCTGAATAGTGGTATTCAAAACTTCGGTTGTTTTGTTTTGTCCGCATGATGTCAGCAGAAGAATTGTCAAGGCGAAGATTAAATTTTTCATGTTCTCTGGGTTTTAATAATGGTTGCTAACTCGTTTATAGCCCCACCCATGGCGGTGTGCACAGCAATCCCCTTTTTGGCGCGGTTTGCTTTCACTAAATTATATACTTTTTTACAGAATATCAAGGAAGAGTCCCTTTTTTCTTTAAGTTCAAAGCGCCTTGCAGCGGTACTGAGGCCCATGGCATGCCAAAAGGCTGCATATTTGGCTACTTAACGCTAAACAGGTGAAATACTTCACGGCTGCCATCGAGGGTTAGCGCATACTCCCCAGGTTGCATACCGGACAGCACCAGCAAGTATGAACTCTCCCCAAACTTGCGTGCATCGTATGAAATGAACTCAATGCCGTTGTTTGGTATGCCACTGGTAGCTTCAACATAGCGGTAATCTTTTTTTACGCTCAGCTTGAAAACATTTACAACACTGCTGGGTTCCAAACTATTGTTGGAAACACGAACAATTATGCGTATAGCTCCATCCTTGGGGCTTAGAGAAACAGGGGAGGCACTTCCATTTACCTTGGAAGTTATTTTGGCTTTTCCAATAAATCCACCAGCAATTGGAATATAGGCACTGGCGCTAGCTCTTGCAGAACCGTAGGCAGTTTGCTTTTCAAGCGGGATGGTGGTGGAGTCGCTGAGCACCGCAACAGCGTTGCCAATAAACTCCGGTTCCTGCTGCGCCACGGCCACGGAGGTCAGGCAGGCAAGGGCAATTAAAAGGGTCAATTTTTTTGTCATGGTTTAGCTGTTATTTAATTCTTGGGTAAAGTATCTGGTTCTTCTGGTCGACTCATTTATATATGCTAAAAACTGTATACACCCCCACGGCGGTATGCACAGCAACTCCCCTTTGGCGCGGTTTGCTTTCACTAAATTATATACTTTTTTACATATTATCAAGGAAGGGCACTTTTTTCTTTAAGTTCTATGCGTTGCGCAGCGTCAGCGCTGTGAGGGTTACCACCCTGCTTTCCCGAACAAACAGCGCAACGCTCGGGCGGCTGGAGGCAGCGTACCCTGCGCCGGGCTGTGCCGAGCTGAGCTGGAGGCAGCGTACCCAACGCCGGGCTGTTCCGAGCTGAGTTGGAGGCGGCGTACCCTGCACCGGGCTGTGCCGAGCTGGGTTGAGGGCGGCGTACTCAGCGCCGGGCTGTGCCGAGCTGGGTTGGAGGCAGCGTACTGTACGCTGGGCTGCGCCGAGCTGGGTTGAAGGCGGCGTACCCTGCGCCGGGCTGTTCCGAACTGGGCTGGAGGCGGCGTACCCTGCGCCGGGCTGTTCCGAGCTGGGTTGGCGGCGGCGTACTCAACGCCAGACAGTTCCGAGCTGGGTTGAAGGCGGCGTACCCTGCGCCGGGTTGTTCCGAGCTGGGTTGGAGGCAGCTTACCCTGCGCCGAATTGTCCTGTTTGCGCTAGAATACAGGTAAACTGTTGAAACGGTTATGTTTTCCAATTCATTATCGAAACCCACGGTTAAAACCGTGGGCAATGAGGTACAATAACAATGGGGAAATTGGAATTCCAACCATTTTGTCCAGCTTGCCAACTCACCTGATAAATTACCCTATTTTCCAGTTTCTTCCTTCCAAATCTCAGGATCTCGACTTGTGCTTATCACCGCCAAAACCTCAACCGTTTCTGTTGATTCGTTAATGTAGAAATGAACCATGTAGGGGAATTTTCTAACTGGAAGGCAGCGAATCTCATTGTAGCGGATGGCCCAACCATGAGGATTATTTACGAGGCTGTCAATTTGTTTAACCGTGGCTTTTTGGAAGCGTTTACCGACACCGGCTTGTCTTTCGTTATACCAGTCGGTAATCGCTTGGATATCCTGCAGCGCTTTGGGCTCAATTTTAACTTTGAACCTCATTCAGCCTTGAGCGTGTTTTTTGCCTCCTCCCAGTCTTTCATCCTTTCGGGATTGCTGCGGATCTTTTCAAACCGCTCCATAACCAACCGTTGCTGCTCCTCGGAGATGCTGTATCCCTCGGAATCTTTGTTAAGGGCGTAATCGAGCAAGCTGCGGATGGCGTGTATAAGCGTGGTGTCGTTCACCTGCTTGAGCTGCTCTATAATAATGGCCTTCTCTGCTTGCACGTTCATGGTGGTAAGTATTAACAATTGGTGCACTAGGTTGAATTCTAAACAAATGCTCTAGGTTCTATATCTGCAAAAATACAAAACAATAGTAACCATTTCTAGTAAAAATTCATCAGGATTGAAAAGTAACCAGTTCATCAGGATATCCGATTGACGGCAATGGTCGTGTGCAATGGTTACTTTTTTTGGTGAACTTCCGTTTAGGGAATCATCCCAATTTTTTCTAAATTTGCCGCATTATTTATTGATATGCGTTAAACCTATAACTCCCAATGGTTAACTTCTTTGCAAAAGATGACGGGGTTGTTTTCGCGGTTGAGTCCACGATTGTCCCCTCGCCTCAAGACATAAGTAAGCTGCAATGGCTCTTCGACAAAGCCGAGTACCTCAATAAAGAAATGGTGCCCGGCTTTTTTGTTGGCCCTCGAATTGAAATGGTCACCCCCTGGAGCACCAACGCGGTGGAGATTACCCAGAACATGGGCATCGCTGGTATCACTCGCATTGAGGAGTTCTTTGTGGTAAAGAGCGACCATGCTCGGTTCGACCCCATGCTTCAGCTGCTCTACAAAGGGCTGGATCAGCACCTGTTTACAATCAGCAAGAAACCTGAACCGGTTTACCATATCGAGAGCATTGCCGAATATAACAAGAAGGAGGGGCTAGCCCTTTCCGATCAGGAGGTGGAGTATCTGGAATCCCTCAGCCGTAAGCTGGGACGAAAGCTCTCCGACAGCGAGGTTTTTGGTTTTAGCCAGGTGAATTCAGAGCACTGCCGTCACAAGATTTTCAACGGCATTTTTATTATCGATGGGCAGGAGAAGCCCAGCTCGCTTTTTGCGCTCATAAAGAAAACATCGAAGGAAAATCCCAACCGAATTGTTTCGGCCTACAAGGATAATGTGGCATTTGTTGAGGGACCAGAGGTGGAGCAGTTTGCCCCTGCCACTCAGGATAAGCCCGACTATTTTAAGGTAAAGAATTACAAAAGCGTAATCTCCCTCAAGGCGGAGACTCACAATTTCCCCACAACCGTTGAACCCTTTAACGGGGCAGCCACCGGCAGTGGTGGTGAAATTCGTGACAGGATGGCAGGAGGTAAGGGCAGCTTGCCCATTGCCGGCACGGCGGTTTACATGACCTCTTACCCTCGTCTCGAGAAGGGCCGCAGCTGGGAGGCGAAGATTATGCCTCGCCCTTGGCTTTATCAAACCCCTGCCGATATTCTTATTAAGGCATCAAATGGGGCCAGCGACTTTGGAAACAAGTTTGGGCAACCCCTTATTTGCGGAAGTCTTCTTACGTTTGAGCACATTCATAAGCAGAAGAAGTTTGGCTTCGACAAGGTGATAATGCAGGCTGGTGGTATTGGTAGTGGCAAAAAGGTTGATAGCATTAAAGATACGCCAAAGGTCGGGCAGAAGCTGGTGGTGATGGGCGGCGATAACTACCGCATTGGCATGGGCGGCGGTGCTGTATCGTCGGTAGCTACCGGTGAGTTTTCCAACAAAATTGAGCTGAACGCCGTGCAGCGCTCCAACCCCGAAATGCAGAAGCGAGTTTCCAACGCGGTAAGGGCAATGGTGGAGAGCGATGTAAACCCCATTGTGTCCATCCACGACCATGGAGCCGGTGGTCACCTCAACTGCCTATCGGAGCTGGTGGAGGCTACCGGAGGGGTAATATACCTCGACAAGTTGCCAGTGGGTGACGAAACGCTCTCGGCTCGCGAAATTGTGGGTAATGAGTCGCAGGAGCGCATGGGATTGCTCATCGATGAAAAAAATATTGAGTTGCTGAATGCTGTGGCGCAACGTGAGCGTGCTCCGCTTTACGTGGTGGGTGAAACTACCAACGATCAGCACTTTGCATTTGTTGACTCTAAAACTGGAGAAAAACCCATCGATTTGCAGCTGGCCGACATGTTTGGAAATCCTCCGGCAACGGTCCTTAACGACAAAACAGTTGCAGTTGAGCCGGAGAATCTTGTATACGATGCCGCCCATATTGAATCCTACTTAAGGCAGGTTCTACACCTGGAAGCCGTGGCTTGCAAGGATTGGCTCACCAACAAGGTTGACCGTTCGGTAACGGGCAAAATTGCCAAACAGCAGTGCTGTGGCGAGCTGCAGCTGCCACTCAATAACGTTGGTGTGGTTGCGCTCGACTACCAAGGAGTAAAAGGAATTGCTACCTCCATTGGCCATGCACCAATTGCGGGCATGGTAGATGCCGCTAGAGGAAGCGTGCTTTCCATTGCCGAGGCTTTAACCAACTTGGTTTGGGCTCCCATACAGGATGGACTAAGGGGCGTTTCGCTGAGTGCTAACTGGATGTGGCCGGCAAAAAATAGTGGTGAAGATGCTCGGCTCTACAAGGCTGTGGAGGCTGCTAGCCAGTTTGCCATTGCGCTGGGTGTGAATATTCCAACAGGAAAGGACAGCCTTTCGATGACCCAGAAATACCCCGATGGCGAGGTGGTTTACTCTCCAGGAACGGTTATCATTAGCAGTGTGGGAGAGGTAACCGATATCCGCAAGGTGGTGGAGCCGGTGCTGGTCAAAGATGTTAACTTTCCAATTTACTATATCGACTTTTCGGGCGATGATGAGTTTGATCTTGGTGGCAGTTCGCTTGCTCAGGTCCTCAGTAGCTTGGGTGAAACAGCACCAACAGTTTCTAATCCGGCATATTTTGCCAATACGTTTACTGCACTTCAGCAGGCAGTAGAGCGCAACCTGCTTGCTGCTGGCCACGACGTTTCCTCGGGTGGCATAATTGTAACGTTGCTCGAAATGTGTTTTGCCAACGTGGAGTTTGGGCTAAACGTCGATTTGAGTGGCTTTGCGGAAAAGGATTTGGTGAAATTGCTCTTTAGCGAAAAGCCTTCAGTGGTTGTGCAGGCCACAGATGCTGCAAAATTTGAAGAGCTGCTATCGGGTTTCGGTGTTCGCTATGTGAAGTTGGGCGCGCCATCCGAAAATAGGTTAATTACCATAACCCATCATAGCCGAACGCTTACCCTTCATATTGATGACCTCCGTGATCAATGGTATTTTACGTCCTATCTTCTCGACCAAAAGCAAACTTCAAAGGAGCTGGCGCAAATGCGATTCAATACCTATAAGTTTCATGCAATTGCTCCAAAATTTCCATTGGACTTTTCTGGAAAAGGTGTCGATCTTGGTATTGATATAAAAAGACGCGCAAACAGTGGTGTTAAGGCGGCCATTATTAGGGAGAAGGGTGTAAATGGCGATAGGGAGATGGCCTGGAGTCTATACATGGCTGGTTTCGATGTGAAGGATGTGCACATGACCGATCTCATTAGCGGGCGTGAAACTCTCGACGAAGTCAATATGATTGTTTTTGTTGGTGGATTCTCCAACTCCGATGTGCTTGGCTCTGCAAAAGGTTGGGCTGGAGCTTTTCTCTACAATCCGAAGGCTAAGCAGGCTCTTGATGGATTTTTTGCTCGTCCCGATACACTCAGCCTTGGCGTGTGCAATGGCTGCCAACTCATGGTGGAATTGGGTTTAATTTACCCAGAACACGCCGTTAAACCAAAAATGCTTCATAATGATTCACATAAGTTTGAGTCGGGCTTTGTTAATGTTGACATTTCAGAATCCAATTCCATTATGCTTAAGGAGCTGGTAGGCTCACGGCTTGGCATTTGGGTTGCCCATGGAGAAGGCAAATTCAGCTTTCCTTACGAATTAAGTGAATACGAAATACCAATCACCTACTCCGGTTGTTGCTATCCGGCCAATCCCAATGGCTCACCGGCGGGTGCTGCAGCAATTTGTTCTCCCGATGGTAGGCACCTCGCCATGATGCCCCATCTGGAGCGTTCTGTCTATCCATGGCAGTGGCCATACTACCCTGCCGAACGGAAGAGCGACGAGGTAACACCTTGGACCATTGCTTTCCGCAGTGCATTCAGCTGGATAAAGAAGATGCAGAAATAGTTCTTTATTAGAATATATTGAGGCGGTTTGAAGGTTTTCAGACCGCCTTTTTTGTGTTTAACTGCCTTGCATTGAGGTGGCTACTAGCAGTGTTTAAATATTTGCCGCATTGTTGCTGGTATTTTTTCAAATAGCATTATCTTTATCCCCCTTTTAAAAAAAACTTAACGAGTATGGGAGCATTTCATGCGTATGATATCCGTGGCATTTATAACCAGGATTTTAACAAGGATGATGTTTACAAAATGGGCTTTTTCCTGCCTGGTCTACTGGGTGTGAATAAAGTTTTGGTTGGCCGCGATGTGCGGGTTTCTTCTCCAGAGATCTACGAATACCTCACCAAGGGTATTACTGATTCTGGTGCTGACGTCCATACCATTGGCATATCCACTACGCCAATGGTATACTACTCCACTGCTCGCTATGGGTTTAAGGCTTCGGTTCAAATTACCGCATCGCACAACCCAAGGGAGTACAATGGGTTAAAGGTATCGCGCGAAAATGCTCTTCCTGTAGGCTACGATGCCGGACTTGGCGAGCTTGAAAAGTTGGTGAAGAGCGGTGAGGTTAAGGTTAGCGAGAAGAAGGGCCAAATTATCGAGATGGACGTAAGAGAGGAATACCTCACTTTCCTAAAGAAATACTTGGAAGATTATTCCAACCTTAAGATGGCCGTTGACTGCTCCAATGGTATGGCCGCATTCCTAATAAAAGACCTACTGGGCGATGCCCCTGTTTATATCTACGATGAGCTCGATGGCACTTTCCCTAACCATGAGGCAAACCCTCTTGTTCAGGAGAACGTGGCCGATTTAAAGGCGCTTGTGAAGAAGGAGAAGGCCGATATTGGTATTATTTTCGATGGCGATGCCGACCGTGTAATGTTTGTGGATGAGAACGGCAGATTCATATCCCCTGATTTAATTATTGCTTTGTTGGGCCACTACTTCTTTGAGGAGAGAGGTCTCAAGGGTGATGTGCTTATCGATATTAGAACATCCAAGGCCGTTCCGGAATACCTAGCACGCTTTGGTGCCAAGGTGCACATGTGGCGTGTTGGACGTGCATTTGCTGCTCCAAAACTTCGCGAGCTAAACGGCGTTTATGGTGGTGAGTTGGCTGGACATTACTACTTCAAGGAGTTCTTCTTTTCCGATTCAGGATTGCTTGCCAGTCTTCTAGTGCTTAACGTGGTAAGCAAGATGAAGCGTGATGGTACATCTCTCTCGAAGGCCATTGCCGCCATTGAGGCCTACGCCAACTCCGGTGAGATAAACTTCAAGTTGGATAGGAAGCAGGAAGCCATGGACGCTGTTAAGGAGTACTTTGATAAAACGGAGAAGCCAACCGCCTTTTTCGACTTCGACGGATACCGTGTGGAGTTTGCTGACTGGTGGTTTAATATTCGTCCTTCCAACACCGAACCATACCTACGGTTTTTAGCCGAGGCACGCACTACAGCTATGCTGGATGAGAAGGTTGCCAAGGTCAAGGAGATTATCGGCAAGTTTATGTAATAAGGTTTCATAGAGTGTAATAAGTCGCGCAGCGCCGATCAGTAATGGTCGGCGCTGTTGTTATATGGCTGATTATTAATCAAATGCTTGCCTTTCCTATAATAAAAAAAGCTGCCCCTTTAATGGAGCAGCTCAATAATTAGGTTGGCAATTTCTCTTCTTAAATTCGAGGAGGTTAGCTACTTCTTTTTGGCAACGTCATCACTTCCAACAAAGGTGTAAGCATTCTTATCAACAATTGTAGGAGTTCCGTTTGAAACATTAATCTCAAATACAACCCACGTGTCACCCGAAGTTGAGGTTGTTACGGGAGCAGTATATGTCTTTATAAGGCCAGTATTATTAAAGACTCTAACCGTTGTTGGTGATTGGTAAATTTCCAATGCTCCTGTAATGTCTGAATTGGAATAGTTATGCACAGAATACCGATAAACACCATCGGTGTAGCTTAAAATGGTGGTTGTTTCTGGTCCGTAGGAGGTCACATCATCCACGTCCAAATTAACGTTTGAACTAATAGGGTCGCTGTCACCATAATACATGTGAAAACGGCTCGAAGATCCCGATATTGGACCAGTTAGGTGAGAGTCAAGGTCGTCGGGTGAAAGCCCCCAGGTTAGCACTATACGCAAAACACCATCGCCAGTGCCTAATTCTTGCACAACCGTAATAGGATCAAATTCATTTTCCAATGGATCTAACGATATCACAAAATTGTTAATGGTTTGTGCGTAAAAATTGTCAGCAATGATTATCAAGGTGAAGGTGCCAACATAGGCCTCGGTAGAGTTGTAAAAACCATTCGCATCGGTATGAATAACAAATACGGCACTGCTTGATGTTGCTGTTTGTTGAACATCGTTAAGTGCAGGTGATTTTGAAGCGGCATCATAAAAACTAAGAGTTGCATTGGCCAAACCTTCACCTGTTTGTGAGTTAATAATCTGGCCAGTGATGCTCGTTTTTTGTCGATCGGGCGTTGAACTATCCTTCGAGCATGAGCTAAATCCAACAGCAACAATCATTGCTAAGATTGCAATTCGAATCGGTCTAGTTTTCTTCATGATTTCAGTAATTAGGGGTAAATATTAGTTAGGTTTCTCGGTAATATTTATGAATTAATTTCACCGAATGACTAAAAGTAGTAAATGGTTATTTCTAATTTTCTTTTAAATCAAGATTGTTAACAGGTAGATTATTAACAATATGGTTAGGTTGAGTATCTGTAGGGCAACAATTGTCTCGAACGCGATTCTGAATGAAATTTGGATTGTAATCGACTGGGAAAATTTGCTTTTGTTCTCGAAATGAGGTGTGTGTCAGGGTGAAATTTCTTTTGCCATTAATCCTGATTAAAATTATGTGTGGTTGAAAACTTGATGCTTAATGTTGAAATTACCCAATTTACTCTTCTAGGCTATCTGCTAATGAAGTGCCATTTAATTATCATTACTTGAAGCCGAGTCAATCTTGTGCTGATCCACCACCAGAATTTAATCCGCTTTCCCGGGGCTATTTCCTGCTCAATAAAACATTTTTCAAGTCACAGAAAAAGCGTTTCTTTGCATAAGCATTGGTTCCTGAAAAGGAGTTAGGGAATCCCGTTAGAATCGGGAGCTGTACCCGCAGCTGTAAGTCGTGTAACCAATCGTTGGAAAGTGCCACTGTTTGCCAAAAGGCTGATGGGAAGGCTCCAACGGTACGGCGAGCCAGAAGACCTGCCAATGCAATAATGCTTTCGGGAACAAAAGTGTATCATGAAAAAGTTATTGTTTTTGCTTGTTGTTGCTCTAGCAACGTTTTCACTCTCCTCTTGCAACAGGAGTAGCCAGTCTAATGGTTCCAAAGGACTCGTTGAGGTCCCCTTACGGTATGCTAAGTTGTTTAAAGTTTTTAAAGCCAACGGTTACACCCAGTTAGACGTGGTGAATCCGTGGGATACCGCCATACTTCTCCAACGATTTTATCTTGTGCCAAAGCAGGGTGGTATTTTACCACACAAGGTTGATGGCCAAATTATTAGGGTTCCTGTTTCGTCCATGGCCTGTGCCTCCTCTACCGACGTGTGCTATGCACAGCAGCTTGGCCTGCTCGATTCCATCGTTGGCGTTGCCGAACCAAACTATATCAATAATAGTTACCTCCTTTCGCGCCTTGGGGCAGGGAAGGTGGTTGACTTAGGTCAGTCCATGGAGATTAATAGGGAGCAGCTCATCAGAGTAAACCCAAATATCTTCTTTGTCTCACCCTTTAAGGATAATAAATATGCAGCGGTAATGGCATCGGGCATTCCATTGGCAATGGTGTCGGCATATATGGAGGAGCATCCATTGGGACGTGCTGAATGGGTTAAGTTTATGGCACTCTTCTTTGGTAAAGAGGAACGCGCCAACTTCTACTTTGATTCATTGGTCAGTTGTTACCAAAAGCTCGCAAGGGTTGGCCAATCCGCTAAAACCAAGCCAACAGTTTTTTCGGGGAAGCCCTATCAGGGAATTTGGTACGTTTCGCCAGGAAATAGCTACATGGCAAAGCTCTTAGCCGATGCTGGTGCACGCTACCTCTTTGCCTACAAACATGAGCAGGGTGCCATTCCCCTCGACTTTGAAACGGTGTATAAAAAGGCTGCCAATGCTGACTTTTGGGTGATGCTCGAAAATTACCCCGGTCAATATAGCTACTCCATTTTGAAGGACGAGTATGCTCCCTATGCCGATTTTGATGCCTTCAAGAACGGTAGAATAGTGTTCTGCAATACCTACAAGTCCACCTACTACGACGAGGGTATGCTCCAGCCCGATAGGTTGCTGGCCGATTTTATCAAGGCATTCCACCCAGAGCTGCTGCCGAACTACCAGCCGGCCTACTATTCCATGCTTAAAAACTGATTGGTATGAAACGTGGAAAAGCGGTTACTTTCTTGGTCTTGATTATACTTGGGCTATTTGCACTAAACCTAAGCCTAGGCTCCGTTTCCATTCCAATGAAGTGGGTGTTGTCCGCTCTGGCTGGCAGCCATTCCACACCGGAGGTTTTTGCCAATATTCTTATTAAATCGCGGTTACCCCAAGCCATAACGGCAGGACTGGCAGGGGCAGGTCTTGCCATTGCAGGCCTGCTGATGCAAACCCTTTTTCGAAATCCGCTGGCCGGTCCTTCGGTGTTGGGTATTAGCTCAGGTGCCAGCCTAGGAGTGGCAGCAGTAATGCTCATGGCTGGTGTAGGTGGGTTGCTCGGTTTTTCGCTCTATGCCATTTCGGTTGTTGCCGCCTTTATTGGCGCATTTCTGGTTCTGCTGCTTATCACCTATTTCGCATCGCGACTGCACGATAATGCCATGCTGCTCATCCTTGGGCTTATGCTGGGCTACATCACCTCATCGCTGGTTGGGGTGCTCAACTTTTATGCTACAAGTGAAAACGTACACTCCTTCACCCTTTGGGGACTTGGCTCTTTTTCGGGTGTGGGATGGGAACAGATGCCGCTATTCGCCACCCTGGTAATTGTGGGTGTTGGATTTGCCATGGCCATGCCCAAGTGGCTCAACATGCTGCTGCTGGGCGACAACTACGCCAGCAATCTTGGGTTAAATGTAAAAAGGGCTCGGCTTGCTGTTATCCTTAGTGCGGGATTAATTACTGCTGCCATTACCGCTTTCTGTGGTCCAATTGCCTTTTTGGGCGTTGCTGTGCCACAGATTGCTCGCCTGTTGGTGGGGAAGAACGAACATTCAGCGCTTTTGCCGGTTACGCTACTGTCGGGGATGGCAATTTCGTTGCTCTGCAATTTGCTGTCGCGGCTTCCGGGGCTCGATGGTGCGTTGCCGATAAATGCGGTAACCTCTTTTATGGGAGCGCCTATTGTTATTTGGGTTGTGCTCGATAAGCGTCGTCATCGGATATCTTTTTAGGAGGGATGAGCATGGAGATTGTTTTAACGGCGAAGGATCTAACAGTTGGTTACAGCCGCAAGGGTAGCGAGGATTCGGTGGTGCAGAGCAATTTGAACTTGCAGCTACATGCCGGCGAACTTACGTCGCTTATGGGTCAGAATGGTGCCGGTAAGTCGACGCTCATTCGTAGCCTTGCTGGGTTTACAAAACCGTTGGGTGGGGAGGTCTTTGTTCAATCTCGACCAATCAGGAGTCATTCGGAGAAAGAACTCTCTAAGCAAATTGCTGTGGTGCTCACCGAAAATCTTTCGCAGGTTAGCTTAACGGTATCCGAGCTGGTGTCGACGGGTCGTTACCCCTATACCGGTTTTTTTGGTCGACTCTCTGCCCACGATAGACGCATAGTTTGGGAATCGCTGGTAGCAGTGGGTATAGGGCATTTTGCCGGGAAGTTGCTGAGCGAGTTGAGCGATGGTGAGCGCCAAAAGGCGATGGTGGCCAAGGCGTTGGCACAGGAAACCCCCATAATTGTGCTCGACGAGCCTACCGCTTTTCTCGACCTACCTAGCCGAATTGAGATGATGCAGCTACTGCACAGGTTAGCTACTGAACGCCATAAGGCCATCCTGCTCTCGACCCACGATTTGGAGCAGGCGTTGCGCTTTTCCGATACCATTTGGCTCATCGATGGCGACAAGCAGGTGGAGTGTGGTTCACCGGAAGATCTCCTGCTGCACGGTGAAATTATGAAGTTTTTTGGTCGCGATGGGATTGTTTTTGATGACTTGAGTGGAACCTTTCGGGCTGAGAATACCGCCTGCTGTGAGGTAGAGCTCATCGGCGAGGGCATTATTCGCCACTGGGTTGCCAACGCCCTTTACCGAAATGGTTTTATCCCTTCTGCTCAGCACAACCTTCCCATTTGCATCGAGATAAAGCCCGGTATACCTACCGAATTTATACTATCTAAACCCGATTCCTCACCGGTAAAGATGATGAGCGTGGAATCGTTGATGCGCGAGCTAAGAGCCTCCTAATAGGCAGCTATGTCATTGTTTCGTTTTTAAATCTTTTCTGATAGTTGAAGGTGTTCGGTGAAAGTATAGACTGAAGAAACTAGGAACTAGAAACTAGAAACTAGAACTGACCGAAGGGAGCTCGCCGAAGGCAAACAAGAAATTTCCTATCACTCCTCCCTCTCCAATCTTCTCGTAGGTGCGAAGGAGTTTACCCCATTTTTTCTTACCTTTGATATCCGACATTTGTCGACCAAAAATAGTTTCATAATGGCAGAAGAGATTATTCGTAAGCATGTTGAGCTCATCGCTCAGGAATTAAATGTTAAGGATTGGCAGGTGGAAAATACCATCGGCCTATTTTTGGAGGGTGCAACGGTTCCGTTCATCAGCCGCTACCGCAAGGAGCGCACTGGCACCCTCGATGAGGTGCAGGTTGCAGGCATTAAGGAGCAGCATGCAAAGTTTGTGGAGTTGGAAAAGCGGCGAGAATCCATTCTCAAAACCATTGAGGAGCAGGGCAAGCTTACCGATGATCTGAAAGCAAAAATCACAGCCAGCTATGATATTGGCGTTCTCGAAGATTTATACCTACCATACAAGCCAAAGCGCAGAACGCGTGCTATAATTGCTCGCGAAAAAGGGCTAGAGCCACTTGCCACCCTCATTATGCGGCAGGATAGGGTTGACCCAGCAGAAAAGGCGCTTAGCTACCTCAACGACGAGGTGCCCGATGTGGAGGAGGCGCTGCAGGGTGCACGCGATATCATTGCCGAGTGGGTGAACGAGAGCGCAAAGGCCCGCGGGTCGATGCGCAGAATATTTAGCCGCGATGCCGTTGTCTCCTCAAAAATGGTGAAGGGGAAGGAAGAGGATGGTGCCAAGTATAAGGATTACTTCGATTTTTCGGAACCGCTTCGGCGTTGTCCTTCACACCGGCTGCTTGCCATGCGCAGGGGGCAGGAGGAGGGCTTCCTGAAAATCTCCATCGACGTGGATGGTGAAACAGCCAATGAGGAGCTATTTAGGCTATTTGTGACCGGGAAGGGTAGCACTAGCGAGCAGGTTGGTCTCGCTGTGGAAGATTGCTTCAAGCGGCTTCTTGGCCCCTCCATGGAGACGGAGTTTATGGGTCTTTCGAAGGAGAAGGCCGACGAGGAGGCCATTCGCGTATTTGCCGATAACCTTCGGCAGCTACTGTTGGCCTCACCGCTGGGACAGAAGCGCATTCTGGCCATCGACCCAGGATACCGCACCGGCTGCAAGGTGGTGTGCCTCGATGCTCAAGGAAATATGTTGCATAACGAAACCATATACCCTCACCCGCCACAGAGCGAATCGGGTCTTGCCATGAAAAAGGTGGAGTCGCTGGTGGATGCCTACCGCGTTGATGCCATTGCCATAGGGAATGGTACCGCCAGCCGCGAAACGGAGCATTTTGTAAAGAAGATAAGGTTTCCCCGGGAGCTACAGGTGTTTGTGGTTAGCGAAGATGGTGCCTCCATCTATTCGGCTAGCCCAGTGGCTAGGGAGGAATTTCCCGAGTATGACGTTACCGTTCGTGGGGCCATATCCATTGGGCGCAGGCTCATGGACCCCCTCGCAGAGCTGGTGAAAATTGATCCAAAATCCATTGGTGTGGGGCAGTATCAGCACGATGTTGATCAGCCAAAGCTCAAGCAGAGCCTCGATATGGTGGTGGAGAGTAGCGTAAACATGGTTGGGGTTAACCTCAACACGGCCAGCAAGCACCTGCTTACCTACGTTTCGGGTCTTGGACCGCAGCTTGCCCAAAATATTGTGGACTACCGAAAGGAGCAGGGGCCATTTGGCTCTCGCAAGGAACTGCTCAAAGTTCCCCGCTTGGGAGCCAAGGCGTATGAGCAGTGCGCTGGATTCTTACGCATTCCGGAGGCGAAAAATCCGCTCGACAATAGCGCCGTTCACCCCGAGAGTTACCATATTGTGGAGAGGATGGCTGCCGACCTGCAGTGCAGCGTGGCCGACTTGCTTGCCAATGAGGCGCTTCGCAAGAGGATAGATATTAAAAAATATGTTACCGCCGAGGTGGGACTGCCTACCCTGCAGGATATTGTGAATGAGTTGGCTAAACCGGGTCGTGACCCCCGAACTGCTGCCAAGGTGTTTGAGTTTGCCGAGGGTATCTTCAAAATGGAGGACCTGTACGTGGGCATGGAGCTACCGGGCATTGTTACCAACATTACCAACTTTGGTGCCTTTGTGGATGTGGGAGTGAAGCAGGATGGCCTCGTGCACATATCGCAGCTGGCCAATCGCTACATTAGCAATCCATCCGACGTGGTGAAGCTTCACCAGCACGTAAAGGTAAAGGTTATTGAAGTTGACCTTCCCCGAAAGCGAATACAGCTAAGCATGAAAGATCTCGAGCAGTAGCTCATGGAAAAGACCGGTTATCAGCCGGTCTTTAAATTTTTTTTTATTTTTTTCTCCTCAATTAAATCGATTGCGCTCCCCATCTTGGCTGCCGGACACCTTGTAATGCTTTGAAGTCGTTTAAATTGTGCATATTTTTGTAGCGCAAATTAATTCCATCTCAACCGATTTTTTAGTTAAAGTTTGTATCGATGTTTTTGATACATTTTCTGAAAACAAAAAGTGGGTTTTGGTGAATTGCCGAGTCGAAAAGTGACCAGGTTTAGCCTTACTGCAACAAAAAATTTTGCCAATTGGGCTTGTTGAGACTTGAATTCAAAAAAAAGTGCGGCTCAGTTTGAAAAGAATAATTTCATAGGTTTTTTTTATAGGTAGGTGAATGGTTTAGTTTATTAGGTTGATTGTTAAGTTGGTTTATTGATTGAAAGAGGGTGGGGAAGAGTGAAAATGTGGTACTACAACAGTTCTACATCACTTCTTCCCCTTTCTTTTTTGCTACATCACCGCTTTTTACATTGAGTTAACTGTTTACCTTTGGGCCACCGGCTTAAAGTCAAAGTAAAATATAAAACAGTTTAACCTATGGCATCAACACCTGTAAACACCTCCAGTGTGAAAGTTAGTGGAACCGTTACCAACTACCGTGGGCCATTATACTTGCTAACCACACTCTTTTTCATGTGGGGCTTTATAACCTGCCTCAACGACATTCTTATTCCCCATTTAAAGGCGCTGTTCGAGCTCAACTACACCAAAACTATGCTAATTCAGCTGACGTTTTTTGGTGCCTACGCTTTGATGTCGATGCCGGCAGGATTTGTGATTGGCCGCATCGGATATAAGCAGGGAATTGTTCTTGGGCTAGTGGTTACCGCTGTTGGTGCACTGGGATTCTATCCTGCCTCAGTTGTTATCAGCTATGGACTGTTTTTAGGTAGCCTTTTTGTATTGGCCACAGGGATTACCATACTTCAGGTGGCTGCCAACCCATACGTAGCCATTTTAGGCCCTCCTGAGTCTGCTTCGGGACGGTTGAATATGACGCAGGCTTTTAACTCACTCGGCACAACCATTGCCCCCGTTTTCGGTGGCATTCTTATACTGTCGGGTTCAGCAACAGGTGCGGCAGAAAAGGCAGGTGCCGTGCAGCTACCATATATTGGAATAGCCGTGGTGCTGCTTGCCATTGCTGCGGTGTTTGCTTTGGCCAAGCTACCTGAGATTAAGGCTGGAGGCGAAAGTGCCATTGCTACGGGTAGCGCTTGGCAATACCGTCACTTGGTTTTGGGTGCCATTGCCATATTTGTATATGTGGGCACCGAGGTTTCCATTGGTAGCTTCCTTATCAACTTCTTTGGTTTACCCGAGATAGGCGGCTTGCACGAGGCCGATGCTTCCAAGTATGTGGCACTCTACTGGGGTGGTGCCATGATTGGTCGGTTCTTTGGAGCCATTTCGTTAACGCACTTTTCAAAACCTGAAAACCGCTATGGCCTATACGGTGGCATACTCGTAGGTTCGTTTGGATTAGCCTATTTCCTTACCAAGGATTTGCACCTTGCCTCGCTGTTCCTCATATTTGTAGCCGTTAACCTTGTAGGTTTCTTTATTGGAAAGAATAGGCCCAACAGAACGCTGGCCATTCTTGCCGGTGCTGCTTCGCTGCTGGTGCTGGTAACTGTCTCCACCACCGGGCACTTTGCCATGTGGCCCATTATTGCCGTAGGACTCTTCAACTCCATAATGTTCCCAACCATATTTACCTTGGCTATCGACGATTTGGGACCGCATACCAGCCAGGCCTCAGGAATTCTCTGCATGGCTATTGTGGGTGGTGCCGTTCTTCCATTCATAATGGGCATGTTGGCCGACCGTTTTGGCGTTCACCACGCCTTTGTGCTGCCCATGCTAGGATACCTCTACATCCTATTCTATGGAGTAAAGGGTTATAAAAAAATTGCAAATTAGGTGCTTCAATTAGGTTTATTTGTTTGTTTGGGCAGACCTTCGGGTCTGCTTTTTTTTGCACTCTCGTAACCAGATTTTGTTCGGAGCGAAGTAATTTCTCCAATATTCGCTATTTTCGTAACCGTTAAACCATTACTCCTACATCGATGGCATTGCGAAAAGGTCATATTCTCCGAGGGATTTCAATTGCACTACTTGTGGTGCTGGTTGTCTGGTTTGGCGTAGGCTACTACTTTGCCCGCGTGGCGGTGGGGAAGTTTAACACCCGCACCTTCTACTCCTCACTGGAGACGCAGCGCCACGACTCCACCTTTAACATTGCCCGGTGGGATACGCTGGTAAAGCAACCGCTGGTGCTAAACTCCCACTATGGCTACCAGCTGAAAGGTTTGCTGGTGGAGAATCCGCACCATGTAGATACCACCATTGTTATCTGCCACGGTATTGGCTGCAACAAGTGGCTCATGATGCGCTACGCCGATCTCTACCTCGACCTAGGTTTTAACGTGGTGCTCTACGACCAGCGCGCGCATGGCGAGAGTGGCGGAGCCTTTTGCTCCTATGGCTACTTCGAAAAGTACGACCTGCAGCAGATGGTGGACACCATCGCCGTTCTGGAGCCGGGCGGAGTGATTGGTGCCCACGGCGAATCGATGGGGGCAGCCACGGTGCTGCAGCACGCCGGCATGATAAACGCCAACCTGCCCGATTCCCTACCACATGTATCGTTCTACATTGCCGACTGTCCCTACTCCGACCTTAAGGCCGAGTTTGCCTACCGGCTCAAGGCCGAATATCACCTGCCCAACCTTGGTTTTGTGGATATGGCCAGTCTCTGGTCGCGGTTACTCTACGGCTTTTGGTTTGGCGATGTAAGCCCCATTGCCTACATACAAAACGTTAAGGTGCCAGTTCTCTTTATCCATGGCGATGCCGACACCTACGTGCCCACCACCATGAGCGAGGCGCTCTACGCCAAGAAACCCGCCCCTAAAATGCTCTACCTCTCACCCGGCGCCAACCACGCCAAATCCTATATTGTAAACAGGGCGGAGTATAGAAGCAAGGTAAAGGAGTTCTTTGGGAAGAGGTGACGAGTGACGGAAAGGTGACAGGTTACAAAAAAGACCGGAGAAGGAAGTCCGAAGATCAAAGTTGTGTGGCGGCTGCCATATACAGCCTAAACTCCTCCGTGTAGCCCTGCGAAAACGCCGTGAAACTCTGTGCTGCTGGGAATCAGGAATCAGGAACCAGAACCGACCGAAGGGAGTTCGCCGAAGGCAACCTAGAAACTAGTGTCACGTCCTAAAAAATGTCTACACAAGACCACAGAAATTTACACCATCGAGGTAACCAAAGCCTAAAAAAATATTAAGTCATCGTAGACGGTCTATAAATTAATAATAGATTTGCGAATTATACGGTTAAAACCGCACAATACATACCAATATGGGCGTGTATATATAGCCTTTCCGTATATATAAACGAGTTGTAGGGCATTTGGGCAGACTGCTAAACAGATAACCATTAGATAAAATGAGACTATACATAAAATGTTCTGATTGCAATAATGATATTTCATTCTGGACTTGGTCATCTGACAGAGTTGATTTAAAAATGATTCATGGTAACAAAATTGAGTTAGATTGTAAAAACTGCAATACGACTAAAAAATATTATATTGACGATTTGAGAGCAAAGAAAAGTAAGATTGCACTTATAATTGCATCGATGATTTTTATTATCGGGACTCCGATTGCATTAATATTATTATGGGATTATATTTGGCAGACTGGACTTTATGGCGCATTTGGACTGATTTTAATAATCGGTATTCCGAGCACCGTTTATGGAATAATTAATAAAAATGATAGTCAACGAGTATCTATATTTAATCGTAGCTAATGGAAGAAAGATATTTAAAAGCAAGATTCAACTCACAAATGCAACTTGGGTTAACTGATTGTATATTACAGTGGGAGCGATAAACCCTAGCCTTTTTCTAGGCCGACTGTTAAGCATCTCTTCCACCCACTGAACCTGCTCCTGCGTTATCGTTTTAA
>DATKVT010000162.1 GCA_035529935.1 Williamwhitmania sp.
CGGGCATTTCTTTCCCTAATTAGGGGAATGAAAATCACGGGGTACTACTTTTTACATCCCAAAAAGATACTCACCCAGCAATACCCCAATAACCGGGAGACGCTTTACATCCCTGATCGGTTCAAAGGGAGAGTAGTATTACCTCACGACGAAAATAACGAACACGCCTGCACGGGTTGCTCCATATGCCAATCGGCCTGCCCAAATGGGTCCATCACCATTCACACGGTAACCGAAGAATTGCCTGATGGCAAGAAGAAAAAACGTCTCGACCGCTGGGAATACAACCTAGGCATGTGCACCCTTTGCAACCAGTGCATTGAAGCTTGCCCCAGCGACGCCATTAAGATGGAAAACAAATTTGAGTTCAGCGTTTATAACCGGGATAAGCTTATTTACGATTTAAACAAACCGGGTTCAAAACTTAAAGAAAAAACTACAGAGTAATGAACGGAACGGCAATAGCATTTTACATCCTTTCGGGCCTAGTGCTGACCTTTGGGGCATTGACTATTTTCACCCGAATGATTTTTAGAGCAGCCATATACCTGCTTCTCAGCCTTATTGGAATTGCTGGAATATACCTTCTTATGGAGATGGATTTCATAGCTGCGCTGCAGATGATAATATACGTGGGAGGAATCGTAGTTCTCATTATATTCTCCATCTTCCTCACCCACCGGTCAGGCGAAAAACTCCCTCAACAAATAAGACGCCGTGCGCTGGTTGGCGGAATGCTAGCCTTAGTTGCCTTTCTAATGGTGGTCGTAATCTTTATTGAACATCCATTTACCCCTTCGGAGGTTGCTCCCATGGCACACGATGTAAGGGCCATAGGAAGGCAGCTCCTTGATCAAAAAGCACATGGCTATGTTTACCCTTTTGAGTTGGTAAGCATTTTGTTGCTGGCTGCACTTGTTGGGAGTATTACCATTGCCATTAAAGAAAAAGAAAAAAATTAGTTTAAGGTATGGAACAGGTTCCCTTACTTCACGTCCTGATACTGAGCTCGGCCCTATTCTTCTTGGGGGTTTACGGCTTCTTTACCAGAAGAAATATGATAACCATGTTAATGTCTATCGAGCTGATGCTAAATAGCGTTAACCTCAACTTTATAGCCTTTAACAAATACCTCTATCCCAATCAGCTAGAAGGTATTTTCTTCACCCTATTCGTTATAACCATTGCGGCAGCAGAGGTATCAACTGCCATTGCCATAATAATTAACCTCTTCCGAAAATTCAAGGCAGTTGATGTGGAAGAAACCTCCTCAATGAAACATTAAACCCATGGATTACGCAACATTAACGGTGCTGGTGCTCGCCTTACCACTCACCACTTCAATATTCCTCGGTTTATGGGGAAAGCGGTTGAAACCGCTCTTGGCTGGAATCGTTGGGACAAGTTCCACCCTCCTAGCCACCATATTCTCACTTGCTGTAGCGTGGAAGTACTTCTTTTTAGGGATGAGCGCAAATGGCGGCTACGAAAAAATTACCGCCTTAAGCTTTGAGTGGCTGAAGTTCAACAGCAATCTATCCATAGACATGGGTATCCTGCTCGACCCCATTTCGGTGATGATGCTTCTAGTTATTACCTTCATTTCGCTCATGGTTCATATCTACAGTCTGCAATACATGAAGGGTGAAGAGCGCTTTCAGTCATACTACGCCTACCTCTCCCTCTTTACCATGGCCATGCTTGGGGTGGTTGTTTCCTCAAACATTTTCGAGATGTATATTTTCTGGGAGTTGGTTGGAGTATCATCTTTTCTGCTCATTGGCTTCTACTTCAATAAACCCTCCGCCATTGCTGCTGCAAAAAAGGCATTCATCGTTACACGCTTTGCAGACTTAGGGTTTCTTATAGGCATTTTGGTACTTGGTTTTGGAGCACAAACCTTCAACTTCAGCCTGCTCATTGAACGGCTTACTGACCCAACGTCGGCCAATCTTACGGGCATGCTGGGAACAGGATTTTTAGGCGTTTCAGCTGTAACATGGGGCGTAATGCTGGTGTTTATGGGAGGAGCTGGAAAATCGGCCATGTTTCCACTGCACATCTGGCTTCCCGACGCCATGGAAGGTCCAACTCCTGTATCGGCACTTATACACGCGGCCACCATGGTCGTAGCTGGTGTATACCTTGTTGCTAGGTTATTCCCTGTATTTGCCATTTCGGCGCCGGCAGCCCTACCTATAGTTGCCTACATTGCTGCCTTTACAGCCTTGTTCTCGGCCATTATTGCCACCACTCAAACCGATATAAAACGAGTGCTCGCATTCTCCACTATCTCACAGATTGGGTATATGATGCTGGCCCTTGGAGTAGCAGGTTGGGGCGAAGGTCAAACAGTGGGCTACACCGCCTCCATGTTTCACCTCTTCACCCACGCATTTTTCAAAGGGCTCCTATTCTTAGGTGCTGGGGCCATAATACATGCAGTACATAGCAACGATATGCGGCAAATGGGAGGCCTGCGCAAAAACATGCCCATAACCCACTTTGCCTTCCTTGCAGCCTGTTTGGCAATTTCTGGCATACCACCCTTCTCAGGCTTTTTCAGCAAGGAGGCGATTCTACATGCCGCTTACGAGGGAAACAAGCTGGTTTACTACATTGCCCTATTCACCAGTGGCTTGACTGCATTCTACATGTTTAGGCTATACTTCAACATTTTCTGGCATAACCAGTCAGCCGACAAGCACAACCACGAGCATGGGCTTTGGGCAATGAACATTCCCTTAATTTTACTTGCACTTGGTGCCATCTTTGCCGGATTTATTCCATTTGGACACTTTGTAAGCGCAACAGGATTGCCGCTGGAGCTACACGGAAATCTTGCATTCTCCATTGCACCCGTATCGCTGGGTTTAGCGGGGATTGTGCTTGCAGCACTGCTCTATGCCCGTGAAAATACGGCACCACAGAAAATAGTAACCACGCTCGGCGTTACCTACCAGTGGGTTTATCAAAAATTCTACGTTGACGAACTTTACCTTTTCATAACCAAAAAGGTAATCTTTAACCTGATTGGTCGTCCAGCGGCATGGTTCGACCGCCATGTGGTTGATGGACTAATGAATGGCAGCGCCTACGTTACCACGAAGGTGTCGGAAAGCATCAAGGTGATACAATCGGGTCGGTTGCAAACCTACGCCTACTTTTCCCTTGGGGGTATAATTGGGCTCATCATTATTCTAGTCTTTGTATAAGTAACATAAGAAAACGTCAGCCGTGAAGGGCTCATTTTACTTCAGGTATCTCCTTCCGCTGACGAAAAAAAACAACATGCAATGAATTGGCTATCGGCACTAGTTGGAATACCGCTTATTACAGCAATAGCAATTCTCTTCGCAAAGAAGGAGAACATAATAAGGATATTGGCCTTGGGAGGAAGCATGCTGCAACTTCTTTTTGCCATCTTCATTACCATTTGGTATATGAACCTAAGGGTAGCGGGAGCAACGGAGCCCACGCTATTTACCGGTAGCATCAGCTGGTTTCCCGCGCTCCACATCAACTACCAAACTGGTGTTGATGGCATTTCGCTGGCGCTAATTCTGCTTACAGCCTTGGTGGTGGTTGGCGGTATCCTTGTATCCTGGAAAATAGAAAAGCAGGTGAAGGAATTTTTCTTTCTAATTCTGCTACTGAGCGTGGGAGCTTACGGCTTTTTCATCTCCCGTGACCTCTTTATGATGTTCTTCTTTCTGGAGCTGGCCGTGATTCCAAAGTTCTTGCTCATAGGAATTTGGGGCAGTGGGCGCAAGGAGTATAGTGCCATGAAGCTGGTGCTTATGCTCATGGGTGGCTCGGCACTGGTGTTCGTTGGCATTCTACTGCTTTTCTTCTCGTCGGGCATGGTAACCGGAACACCAACTTGGAGTATCGATCTTCTAACAACAATTCATATTCCTCTGCCAATGCAGCGAGCCATATACCTACTCACCTTCACTGGTTTTGGGGTATTTACGGCCATGTTCCCCTTCCACACTTGGGCTCCAGATGGTCACTCGTCGGCACCTACGGCGGCCTCCATGTTTTTGGCAGGAATCTCCATGAAGCTGGGTGGCTACGGGATAATTAGAGTGGCAACGCTACTGGCTCCTGACGCAGCTGCAGAACTTTCGTGGATATTCATCATTCCTGCCTCCATAGCCATACTTTATGGCGCCTTTGCAACCATGATGCAAAAGGACCTGAAATACATGAACGCATACTCTTCGGTAAGCCATACAGGGTTTGTGGTGCTGGGTATCGCTATGCTCACCAAAACGGCCATTGTGGGAGCCGTAATGCAGATGGTGTCGCATGGGATAATGACAGCCCTCTTCTTTGCCGCCATTGGCATGATTTATAACCGAACTCACACCCGAATGGTGAATGAGCTGGGGGGAATGCTCAAGCAGCTTCCCTTTATTAGCACAGCCTTTATTGTGGCAGGGCTTTGCTCCCTTGGTCTTCCCGGTTTTAGCGGATTCGTGGCAGAGATGACCGTTTTTGTTGGCTCTTGGGAACGAACGGGCCTGTTCTACAAAATTGCAACCATAATTGCGGCCATTTCCATTGTGGTTACAGCAGTCTACATCTTACGTGCAATTGGACTTGCCATATGGGGAACAGTGACTAAAAAAGAGTATCTCAAGCTCACAGATGCTACCTGGAACGAGCGATTAGCAGCCATTTTACTTATTGCTGGTGTCGTTTTCATAGGGACCATGCCTTGGTGGCTTAACCAGCTCGTAGGAGCCGATGCACAGCATATTATTGCAAGAATTGCTACTTCAACAATCAACTAAGGAATAATAATTGTCATGACGTTACATACCTTCTTACTGCTTCGTTACGAATGGATACTAGGATTGCTCATATTTTTCCTGTTGGTTGCTAAGCTGCGGGATTGGGACAGCAAGCCGCGGCAGTTTCTTGTCATAATTAATAGCCTGCTTGTTCTAAACTTTATTGCAGGATTTCTTCCCCTAAGTCAAGGAATGGCATTCTTCGACTTTTTCAGAACTACTCACCTAATAGATTTTGAAAAGAACATCCTCAACATGGGCATTCTTCTCATTTCGGTAGGAAGTAGCAGATGGATAATAGACCAAAAGCATCGGGGAGAGTTCTACATCCTGATGTTGAGTAGCCTAATGGGAATGGATGTAATGCTGAGTTCCGGTCACATGATTATGCTTTACCTCGGGCTGGAAATGTCAACCATTCCTCTAGCCGTGCTTGCCAACTTTCACAAAAACTCGCTACGGTCATCAGAAGCAGGTATTAAGTTTATTATGTCCTCAGCCTTCTCAACAGGAATCACGCTGTTTGGCATCTCCTTGCTCTACGGTGCGGTGGGTAACCTAGGCTTTACAGCCATCATTAACCACCTTGAGCCCAATCCGCTTACCATTACTGCGTTTATTTTTATACTTGGAGGCTTTGCCTTTAAGATATCAGCAGTACCCTTTCACCTATGGACAGCCGATGTGTATGAAGGTTCACCAGTCGCTATTACGGCTTACTTTTCAGTAATTTCCAAATCTTCCGTTATACTAGTTTTTGTTAGCGTGCTTTATACAATATTTGGTAAACTAAGCGAATCATGGATAATGGCCATAGCCATACTAGCGGTGCTCAGCATGACTGTGGGAAACCTCTTTGCCATGCGACAGCAAAATATAAAGCGATTACTTGCCTTTTCGGCCATCTCTCAGGTCGGATTTATGCTGGTGGGCATCACTGGATTTTCGGCTCAAGCAGTAGAATCTGTCATCTACTTTGTAATTATTTACATCCTGAGCAACGTGGCCGCCTTTATGGTTGTTGGGGCTGTGGCTCACGTTACCGATAGAGAAACATTGGAGGAATACAAGGGGCTATACAAGACCAATCCTTTCCAGGCCATCGTTATGGGAATCTCGTTACTATCGTTAGCGGGTATACCTCCCACGGCTGGATTTTTTGGCAAGTTGTTTCTTCTCACCTCTGCTGTAAGCAGCCAAATGTATGTTCTACTTGGTATTGCTGCCGTCAACCTCGTGCTATCGCTCTACAACTACCTTCGAGTTATTAAGTATATGTTTGTGGACGAGGCCACTGAGGAGGTTCCCGAGGTTAAGAGTAATATTTACGAAATTGCTGTTTATACCTTTTGTGTAGTAGGCGTTATGGCCATTGGTTTTATCAGCCCTATTTACAACTACATTCAGCACATTGTTGCAGGAGGGTAAGCGTGCATTAATTCCCTTCGCGATGGTTTATACTACCAGTAACTGCTAACCCACTACTGGTTGAGTAACTACTTTTTCAGCAAGCCATTTTTTTAAATGAGGTAGAACTTCCTTCATCTCCTCCTGTGCAGTTCTATAGAGTGCTTCTAGCTTTATCGGATCGTTTTCGGTTCGAGAAACAGTAATGGGTGCCTCTGGCCTAATCACAAACAGCTGCCCCCTCTTTTCCAACTCTTCAATCTTATCGAGTACAGCGTTATACCTATCCGATCTGGTGGCAAGTGCCTGCGCTAATAGCGGACTATTTCGGTAGGTGGCCTTTATCAACGGAATCAACTTTGAACTTTTTTTTCGATAGCCTGCATTACGGGTGAGCACAACCACTAGCCGCTTACATCCATCGGCGAATGCCTGCTCAAAAGGAATAGAGTCCGCAATGCCACCATCCATATAAAAGTTCCCGTCTATTTTTATCTTCTGAGAGATAAAGGGTAATGCCGACGTGGCAGACAACAGCTGTTTAAACTCATCGGGTGATAGTCCGTTGGCGTCGCGATACTCGACCAATCCGGTTACGCAGTTGGTAATTCCAATACGCATTCGGGTAGAGGACTTACCAAACTCTTTATAATCAAATGGAATATGTTTTAACGGAACCTCTTTATACACAAAATCCCAGTCAAAAAAGGTTCGCTTTTTAACGTAGTTTCCCAAGCTAAAGTAGCGAGGGTCAGCAGTGAAACGTCTATTAACCTCCAGATTACGCCCACGCTGCCGAGAAACATAGGAGACGGAGTATGCTGCACCGGCAGAAACACCAACTGCATAGGGAAACAGCAGCCCCTGCTCCAGAAAGGTATCAAGCACCCCAGCCGTAAAAATACCCCTAAAACCACCACCTTCAAGAACTAGGCCTACTCCGTTACAGCTAGCTGAAAGATTGTCTATTGAATCCATTGTGCCAGTAAATTATTCCATTCGATTAGAAGGATAAAGGTAACAAATATAAGGGGGCGCTGTATAAAAAAGTGTTCCTAGTGGAGACAACATTAATATAGACTGGCATAATTGGCTGTTGTAAAAATTTATATTCTTCTTTCACAAAACAAGACAAAAAAAGTTTTCCTCAACCTAAACCGGTTATAGCGTTTACGAGGGAATAAGTTTAAGTCATGAACATTAAAAGTCAAGGAAAGAAAAAGAATTCCAAAGCAATAAATAGATAGTCTAATTTTTTGTGGTTGTAGATCGGCCAACAGCTTTTTTCCTTATCCTAAGGTTAATCATCTCAACAATCATTGAAAAAAACAGTGCAAAATAGATGTAGCCCTTTGGTATCTCGTAATGGAATGCCTCTAGTGCAAGCATAAATCCAATAAGAATTAGAAACGAAAGAGCTAGCACCTGTAATGTGGGGTGCTTATTAATAAAGGCGCTGATGAACCCGGAGAAGTAAATCATAATCACCATGGAAATTACTACGGCAGTAATCATTATTGCTAGTTGGTTCGACAGCCCAATCGCCGTAAGAATGGAGTCGAAGGAGAAGATAATATCCAAGGCAACTATCTGCATCAAAACATAATAGGTGGCCTTGCTACCTGAACCTGCCTCACCATGCTCCTCCCCTTCAACCTTTCCATGAATTTCGGTAATGCTCTTGGTTATTAGAAATATCCCACCCAAGAGTAGAATTAAGTCGCGAGCACTAAAGGCAAAGCTGCCCACCGTAATAAGTGGACGAATAAGTCCCATGATGGCTGTGAGCAGCGCCAGCAGACATATTCTAAATGCCAGCGCCAGCAGCAAACCGGTAGTACGCACCCGCTTCTGACGATCAGCTGGCAACTTATTGGTTACAATGGAGATAAAAATGATGTTATCAATCCCTAATACAATTTCAAGTAAGGTCAGGGTTAACAAGGAAATGTATGTTTCTGGCTGAAGAAGAAAGTTCATATTACTTAGTGCTTAGGAGTTCAAGAGGTAGGTATGGAATGCCATCATTGGTGAAGCAAAAGTATAAAAAATGGTTGTAATCTTGCCAACAAGCAGGTAACTCCATGGAGGTAGTTCTGGCAAAAAAGCCTTTCTCTTCCTTGAAAGTGTTTAACCAAATAATGACAAAAAAAGAGAGAGGTATCCCCCGCGTCCTTGCGAATTGTTAGAATTAAAATGGTTAATTTGCAACAAACTTTCATACCATGAAGCTTCTACTTCTCTTGGGTGGACTTGGTCTTTTTTTCCTTGTTGCCTGCAATTTCCAAGATAATAATTACCATCCCGTTGACCTAACAATGTCCCAATTTGCCGAAGCCAATACCGGCTCCTGGTGGAAGTATCGCGACAGCCTTGGAACAGCAACCGATAGCGTTGTAGTAACTAGCCTCAGTAACACCTTTGCACCCATCGCCAATGGGTCGGACAAGGAGCTATACCAAACCATTGTAATGAGTATGACACATTTTCCATCGCTACAAAATAGTCAAGTTGTTATTGCACGTAATCTAGAAACAAGCACCCTATCCTATACCGACACCTCGGGAAATACATACCTGCTGCTAACTGAACCCTCAACCAGCGAGCCAAAGCTACTTAGTTCCATTACCTCAGGCATGAGAACCTTTACGGATGTTCTGGAAATTGACAATATGCAGCAAGCAGGCGATACAATTTTCATTGCCAAAGGCTACTGGATTGTGAAGCATACCATTAAATCGGGACAAGCTGAGCAGAATTGGATTGTTGATACGCTAGCAATTAGGTAATCTACCCACAAATTATCAAAGTTAACTGCTACTATCCAGCCAAAGATTATCATTTCTAAAGAAACCATTCTGACCGCACAATCGTTTGTTGTGGATTAATAAAATCCAAGCAGAAATGGTTTATGGCAACCATATTTGGAGCTCCACTATGATTTGGCTCTACCTACCAAGGTCATAATGAAACAACGGCTAGCCTTCCTGCTTTCTCTGCTCAGGAATTATGCAAGCGACCCTTTGTTGGCAAAAATTAGGAGTTTTAGGTTAGCTTTTTGGCAGAAAAATCTCTCTTAGAAGGCTAATTTTCTCAATTTTTAATTTTTTTTTCACCATTGGCACAATCGTTTTAAATATGAGTTTTATAGGGTTAATTTCATGATAATACAACTTCAAAATCATGCAACCGTTAAATTTATGTTAATATTCAGTATCTTTTCGGGACATTGAAACCCATTTTTTACAGCTATGGAAGTTAAGCGCATCTATAAAATTAGCAACAAGCTTCTGCTAAGTTTTTTTATAATTACAATGCTTCTTCTGTTTGTTGGCATCCAAAGTCTTTTATACCTCAAATCGATAGAAAAAAAGCAGAATCAGATTACTGCCAGCATTAAAGTCTCAAGCGCGATATTGGAGGCAAAATACTTTGTGCGTTCCGATATTCATATTCTTTATGAGATGGTGAATGCAAAAAGTAATGAAGATTTAGCCTACTGGTACGGAGAGCATCAGTTTCAAAATCAGTTTGTTACCGATCAAATAAAAACCATTAGGGAAGCC
>DATKVT010000163.1 GCA_035529935.1 Williamwhitmania sp.
TTTTAAGTCGTTTAGAATCTTAACTAGATACTCCACATCATGGCCGTCCACTGGCCCGAAGTAGCGGAAGTTAAGCGATTCAAACAGGTTGCTCTTGTGCAGCAATGCAGATTTAATGGAACCTTCTACCTTCTGAACAACCCTGCGTGCCTTGGGTCCAAGGTTGTTTAACTTTCCAAGAGCATTCCACACATCGGTTTTAACCTTGTTGTAAGTTTTTGAGGTAGTAATATCAAGAAGGTATTCTTTAAGCGCCCCAACGTTCTGGTCAATAGCCATGTTGTTGTCGTTGAGGATTACCAAGATGTTGGCATTGCTGATGCCCGCATTGTTAAGCGCCTCGAAGGCCATACCCCCAGTCATGGAGCCATCGCCAATGATGGCAACCACCTGCCGGCTTTCTCCTTTTTGTTGGGCAGCAATGGCCATGCCGAGAGCGGCAGAAATGGAAGTTGAGGAGTGACCAACTCCAAAGGCATCATAGATGCTTTCACCTCGTTTGGGAAAGCCGCTTAGTCCATTGTATTTTCTGTTTGTGTGGAACTGTTTACGTCGACCAGTAAGTATCTTATGCCCATAAGCCTGATGTCCCACATCCCAAATCAGCCTATCTTCAGGAGTGTTGAATACGTAATGAAGGGCCACGGTAAGTTCTACCACACCTAGACTTGCACCAAAATGGCCCGGATTTGCCGAAACCGAATCGATTATAAATTCCCTAAGTTCGGAGCAAACTTGCACAAGCTTATCTTCCTCTAACTTCTTTAGGTCGGAGGGGGTATCTATATTTTCCAAAAGAGGATAATGCCCTGACATTTTTTTATGGTTGGAGCAGAGGTAATATGTGGTTTAAACGACTCAGTATATAATCTGTTGCTATACAACAAGCCATATAACAAACTTTAACCATCATTTTTCTGCTTTGTTCAACGGGTTCAAATTTACACATTATTAGCAATAAGCGAATCGGGCCTTGTGGGCCAATTTAAAAAATAGAGCTGTTGTAGAAATCGAATATAGGTGGGAGTAGTTTCCATATCCAATGGTTTTGCGTAATTTTAGAAAATGGTTTAGGTTTGTATTAACATTGAGTTTTTACCATTGAAAAACAGCAATATGAGGAAGTCGATTGGCATTTTAGCAGTTGGGTTAACCAGCATTATTGTCTTCTCTTGCGTTCCTGCAAAAGAGTTTCAGACATTACAGGACAAGAATCAAAAATGTGAAGAGGAACGGGAACGATTTTCTGTTGAGAACCAATCGGTCAACGTGAAAAATCAGGAGCTGCGGAGCAAGGTCGATGTTTTGCAGAAGGAGGTGGACCATCTGGTTGCCGACTCTACGCGCTTAGCACAGGAGAACCTGGCGTTCATGCAAGATAACGAGAATTTGAAAAAACGCTATGCCGATTTGGAGGCGGCTCAAAATGGCTTGCTGAGTAGCAATTCTGTTGAAACCAAAAAGTTACTTAGCCAACTTCAGGAGAATCAAGTTGAACTGCAGCGACGTGAAGACGCGCTTCGGGAGTTGGAGCGTAAGCTCAACCAACGCAAGAGCGATTTGGATAAGATGCAGACCAATCTAACAAAGTTACAGGCTGATTTGGAGTCTAGAAATGCTCGGCTACTTGAGCTGGAAAAGGTGCTGCACCGAAAAGATTCGGTTGTGGCCGCGCTTAAACGAAAAGTCTCTGATGCACTGCTCGGGTTTGAAGGCAAAGGACTTACGGTGAGGGTGCAAAATGGAAAGGTGTATGTATCGCTGGAGGAGAAGTTGCTTTTTAAATCGGGAAGTTGGGAGGTTGATCCCAAGGGTGCCGAGGCCATTAAAAAGTTGTCCGATGTGTTGGTGGCTAACCCCGATATTAACGTAAACATTGAAGGCCACACCGATGATGTACCTTACAAAGGGAAGGGACAAATTACCGATAACTGGGATTTGAGCGTGAAGCGTGCCACCGCTATTGTAAAAATTCTTTTGCAGAATAAGAAGTTAAATCCCAAGCGCGTTGTTGCCAGCGGTAGAAGTGAATATCTGCCAGTTGACCCGGCAAAGACCGCTGAAGCTCGCCAAAAAAACAGACGGACCGAAATTATTCTTACCCCAAAGCTTGACGAGTTGCTTGAGATTCTCGACAACAACTAATTACTATTTTACATGCGACGCTTCTTGGGCATTGCAAAAAGTATTACCCCCATCAGGTTGCTAAACCTTATGGGGGTTTATGTTGGTTATGGCCTCTCTATTCTACTGCGGCGTCCAGTTGTGTTGTCAAGGCCCTCCTTCGTTACAGTTGAGCCTGCTTGTGGCTGCAATTTGGCATGCCCAGAGTGTCCTGTTGGAACTGGCGAATTGCATCGCGGAAAGGGAGCAATGACAATGGAAACGCTAAGGCAAATTCTTGACACCATAGCAAAGCGAGCTGTCTGGGTGAACCTCTATTTTCAGGGCGAACCACTCCTAAATCCGAACTTGACAGAGATGGTCGCGCTCTTTTCGTCCAGACGAATATTTACCTCCATGTCAACCAACGGATTGCTACTAACAGAAGCAATTGCTGATAAACTTGTGAACTCCGGTTTAAAGGAGATTATTTTCTCCATCGATGGAGCAACCGAGGAGGAATACCTTGCCTATCGACGTGGCGGAAGCTTAATGGGAGCATGGAATGCTGTGGCAATGATGGTCGCCGCACGCAAGAGCAGAAGAACTTTATTCCCTCGAATAGTTATTCAGTCACTGGTGACCTCTGCCAACGAGCATAGCTTATCGGTTATTAGGCAGCAGGCATTAGCCGCTGGCGCTGATGCTTTTGAATTTAAAACGCTGCATCTCCATCGTGGCATAGATAGAGAGCATCTGCTACCAAACAATCAACAATATTCACGCTACAACTTTAAAAACAGAAGGTCAATTTTTAATCTACCCTGTTTTCGACTTTGGAGCACCGCGGTAATTTCATGGAATGGCACCCTAGCCCTTTGCTGCATGGACAAGGAGGTTGAGGCGATGGGGTATCTTTCAGTAGATTTGTCGCAAGGGTGGAGGTCTTCATTTTTCAATAGTGCAAGACAAGCCTCATTGTCTGGTGCAGGAACGCCAGATATTTGTAACTATTGTAGTCTTTAGTTGGAAAGGGCCGACTGTTCCACATTTTCTCAAACATTTGCGTTCAGCTAACTTCAAGCATGTGGATTCCGACATAGTGTTATTTCCCTATATTGCAAAAAACCGAAAACCAATTCTCATGCGAAAAATATTAATCATTTTAGGTGCTGCACTATTTGTCTTAGTTGCCGATTTAGCGATTATGCCCTCCACCAGGTATGTTTTTAAGGCGCTGATTTACCAAAAACCCGATATTTACGACGGGGATATTTTTCCCAAAGCCGTTGTTGCATCTTGGGGGAAAGGTCAGGACATCCCACAAAGCAAGATGCCTGAAAAGCCTTTACCTGATTCGCTCCTGAAGCAGCTGGATTCATACAGGACCACCGCATTTATTGTCGTTAAGGACTCCTCGGTTCACTATGAACACTATTTCCTCGATGGTGGTCGCGACTCGTTATCCAATGCGTTTTCGGCAACAAAGAGCATTGTGTCGTTGCTTATTGGTAGTGCTATTTCGGATGGAGCAATTCACTCGGTAGACGACCCTATTTCAACCTATTTGCCAGAGCTAAAAGGCAATGAGCTAGGTGCAGTCCGAATCTCTGATCTACTCTCCATGAGTTCAGGAATTAAGTGGGACGAAGGCTATAGTTCACTGTTTGCCCCTGTAACTAGGGCATACTATGGCACTAATTTGCGTGGCCAGATGCTAGCGCTCACTACTAAGGAGGCTCCGGGAAGAATTTTCGAATACCAGAGCTGTAATACACAGCTGCTCGCCATGGTGCTCGAGGGCGCCACCCATGTAAGCCTCGCGCAATATGCATCTCAAAAACTTTGGAAGCCATTGGGTGCCGTTAGAAGTGCGTTCTGGAGCTTAGATGCGAAGGGTGGAATGCCTAAGGCCTACTGTTGCTTCTATGCCACTGCACGTGATTTTGCAAGGGTGGGGTTGCTGGTATTGAACCATGGAAAATCCAAGAGCAGCGAAACGTTGGTGGACTCCACATACATTGCTCGGATGGTTTTGCCGGATACGTTACTGGTGGACGAGAATGGCAAACAGGTTAATTTCTATGGCTACCAATGGTGGCTTATTCGCTACAAAGGCCATCAGGTATACTATGCCAGAGGTATTTTAGGTCAATATATTTTTGTTGTTCCTTCAGAAAACATGGTTGTAGTAAGGCTTGGTCACGAGCGTAGCAAGCTTAGAACGGAACATCATCCCAACGATATTTTTAGTTATCTTGAGGCCGCATTTGAAATAATTAACAATTAACCTGATTAAGCAAATGGAAAAACTCCGAGTTAAGCTTCTTGCCTTTGCTAACGCTGAGGAGGCTGTTTATACGCGAGGTAAAAAGCGATTTCTAAATATTTTAAATAAGGACCAAGTTGAGTTTGTTGCAGAACGACCGGATATTCTTCTTTTTCTGAGCGGTGGTGCAGAGCGAGCAGCGGTTGCCCAAATTGATGAGTTTAGGTTTTACCTGCTCATAGCCTCTAAGGATGACAACTCCTACGCTGCCGCTACAGAGGTAAAGGCTTGGTGTAATCAGAATCAAATTTCTTCCATGATTTGCGATTTGGAACAGCCAGAGCTGCAGAGTATTGTGGAAGACCTATACCATGTTAAAAATGGATTGCTTCAACTAAAAGGGAAGCGTTTGGGATTAATTGGAAACGTTTCGGACTGGTTGGTTGCAAGCAATGTTTCACCATTTATCTTAAACACAAAGTTAGGCGTAGAACTTGTAAAGCTTGACTGGAGTGAGATTCCATCTCGGGACAACCTTAATGTTCCGGCCTACTTTGCCGAGACCTACAAAGTTGGAACACAGTTGCAGGAAAAGCAAAAGGTGGTTGATGCAGGAAAGGTTTATGAACAGCTGGCCTTAACCATTTCGAAACACACCCTTGATGCCATTACCGTAGAGTGTTTTCCAATGGTAACCGAATGTAAAGTGTCGGCTTGTTTGGCCTTATCGAAATTTAACGGCGACTTGTTTACGGCAGGATGTGAGGGCGACCTTTGCAGCGCCGCAGGCATGATGCTTTCGCGTGAAGTTTGCGGTACGGTTCCTTGGATGGCTAATACGGTTAGCGTGGGTGGTAATATTGGGCTATTTGCACATTGCGCAGTACCCTTGAACTTACTAACAGACTTTGAGTTAGACACTCACTTTGAAACAGACGAAGGGTTAGCTGTTCGAGGAAATATTCACGCCAAACAGGTAACCCTTTTTAGAGTAAACAATACGTTAAGCCAGATTTTTATCACCAAAGCCGTGGTAAAGCGAATACCGAAGTTGAAAGCAGCTTGCAGGACGCAGGTTGAGCTAGTATTATCGAATAGTGCCGTTAGCTATTTTCGAAATAATCCCTTTGGGAATCATCATCTTATTTTGCCGGGCGATTATGTTCAACGATTATCTCTGGCAGCAAAATCATTAAAAATGAACGTCGTAGAATAAAGAAAAGCGGCGAAAGCCGCTTTTCTTATACTGTTAGAATCTCTTTTTCTTTCTTATCGAGGATTTCATCCACGCGCTTCCCAAATTGGTCGGTCAACTTCTGCATTTCGGCTTCAGCATCCTTAGCTATGTCTTCAGCAATACCATCTTTTTGGGCTTTTTTGATGGCTTCGTTGCCTTCTCTACGTGCATTTCTGATGCTAACGCGTGCGTTCTCACCTTCGTGCTTCACCATTTTTACCAAATCCTTACGCCGATCTTCGGTAAGAGCAGGTACGATAATGCGAACTAGCTCTCCATTGTTTTGGGGGGTAAGGTTAAGGTTGGCAACTAAAATTGCGCGCTCAATGGGGTCAATCATCTTTTTTTCCCAGGGTGTAATGGTAATTGTTCTTGCATCGGGCGCAATTACGCTGGCCACCTGGGTTAGGGGGGTCATGGTTCCGTAGTAGTCAACCATCACATTATCGAGAACGTGGGGACTAGCCTTGCCGGCTCTGATGGTAATAAGCTCATTTTCGAGGTGCACAGCGGCTTTTTCCATCTTTTGCCTCGTCTGGTTTAGGATATCCTTTACATCATTCATAACCTGTGGATTTCAGAAGGTTGGCTAAAAATATTCATTTTTTAACTAATGTCCCAATATTTTCGCCCAAAATTACTTTCGAAAGGTTATCGGGCTTATTCATGTCGAAAACAACAATGGGTAGGTTATTCTCTCCGCACATGGTAAATGCGGTAAGATCCATAACCTTTAGCTGCTTGCTGTAGGCCTCTTCAAAAGTGAGGTTGATGTAGCGCGTTGCAGCTGGATCTTTTTCAGGATCGGCGGTGTAAATTCCATCAACACGGGTACCTTTAAGCAAAACATCTGCCTCTATTTCAACACCGCGTAGGGCTGCTGCCGTATCGGTAGTAAAGAATGGGTTGCTTGTGCCACCAGCGAGAATGGCTACAACTCCGTTGTTGAGCAGTTCCCTTGCTTTGTGAGCACTATAGTACTCGCCTACTGGCTCCATTCGAATAGAAGTAAGAACTTTAGCTTTTAATCCGTGGTTTGTCAGCGCTGATTCGAGCGCTAGGCTGTTAATAACGGTGGCAAGCATGCCCATTTGATCTCCAGTTACCCTATCGAACCCCTTGGTGGTACCGGAGAGCCCACGAAAAATATTTCCACCTCCAATAACAATGGCAACCTGTGCTCCGTGGTTTACAGCCGATGCAATTTCTTTACAGTAGGCATTTAGCATGACGGTGCTGATGCCGTAGCCTTGGTCACCTTGTAGCGATTCGCCACTTAGTTTTAGCAGTACCCGCTTATACTTCAGCATTTTTTTGTTTAAAGATATTGAAAAAATCGTTCGATAGCGCGAAAAAAAAGAGGGCAATGAGCCCTCTTTCTATATGAGTGTAAATGGTTAGTCGTTGAGCGTAAATCTCTTGAAGCCGGCAACCTTAACTGCTGGATCTACACCCTTGAGGTATGCATCAACAGTCATTTTGCTGTCCTTAATGAAATCTTGAGACAAAAGGGTGCTATCCTTGAAGAATTTACCAAGTTTACCTTGAGCAATTTTCTCAACTAGATTCTCCGGTTTTCCTTCTAAGCGAACCTGCTCGCGAGCAATATGCAGCTCTTTTTCAATTACCTCAGCGGGGCAGCTATCCTTGTCGATCGCTACCGGGTTCATTGCTGCAACCTGCATGGCAATATCCTTACCTACTTCTATAGGAACAACTTTGGAGAAGGCAACCAAGGTGGCCAACTTGTTGTTCATGTGGATGTAAGGAACGCAGAAAGCGGCTTCCAGTTTTTGGTAGTAAGCCAAGGTGAACTTTTCACCGGTAATTCCAGATTTCTCGGTAACCAGGTCTCCAATAGTTTTTCCACCAGCATTGAGTGCAAGAAGACTATTGAGGTCTGCAGGAGTATTAGTGAGAGCGATATCAAGAATTTGGTTAGCCAGAGCGATGAAATCAGCGTTTTTAGCAACGAAATCGGTTTCGCAAGCTAGGCAGATTACAACGCCCTTTTTGTTGTCAGCAGACACCTTGGAGAAAACAACACCTTCGGTTGCTTCACGGTCGGCGCGCTTGCTGGCAATGAGCTTGCCTTTTTCGCGAATTATTTCCTGCGCTCTTTCATAATCGCCGTTAGCTTCTTCCAGCGCCTTCTTGCAGTCCATCATTCCGGCGCCGGTCATCTTTCTTAATTTCGCAACATCGGCGGCACTAATTTGAGCCATGTTATTTCGTTTTAATTAAGTTTAAGATTCTTCTTCCTCAACTGAATTTTCAACCTCTTCGGCTTTTACTTCAGCAACCTCTTCGGCTTTATCTTCAGTCTCGCCCTCAACCTCTTCTTTTTTTGGCGCATTTTTCCGAGCTCTGGTCTTAACGCCTTCAACTTTCTTTTCCTTAGGTTGATCGTCAGTGTCCTTGTCCTTTTCGGCTTTTCTTTCCTCTAGACCTTCTTGGATAGCTTTTGCTACAAGTTCTACGATAAGAGCGATGGACTTAGATGCATCGTCGTTGGCAGGAATTACGAAATCGATCGGTGTTGGATCACAGCAGGTATCAACCATTGCAAATACAGGGATGTTTAGCCTTTTGGCTTCCCTTACAGCAATGTATTCTTTCTGTACGTCGATTACGAAAAGCGCTGCAGGAAGGCGGGTTAAGTCAGAAATAGAACCTAAGTTTTTTTCTAGCTTAGCGCGCTGACGAGCAACCTGAAGTCTTTCTCTCTTGGAGAGGTTATTGAAGGTTCCATCGCTGAACAACTTGTCAATATTGGCCATTTTTTTAACGGCCTTACGAATGGTGGGGAAGTTGGTAAGCATACCACCGGGCCAGCGCTCGGTAACATATGGCATGTTTACTTGCTTAATTTTTTCAGAAACAATATCTTTTGCCTGTTTCTTGGTTGCAACAAACAGAATCTTCCGACCTGATTTTGCAATTTGCTTAAGAGCATTGGCTGCTTCGTCAACCTTAACGGCAGTTTTGTGCAGATCGATAATGTGAATACCGTTACGCTCCATGAAAATGTAAGGAGCCATTTTGGGATTCCATTTCCTTTTTAAGTGGCCGAAATGTACACCGGCATCGAGTAATTCTTGGAAATTTGTACGTGGCATTTTTTATTTTTTTTAAAGTTCAATTATCAGGTAGCAAGCAGTCTTGGTCCCGATAATTTTATTCCCATTTGCAACCTTCTGGTAGTGCTTCTAAAGCAGTCCTGAAAGTTTTGCTCTGCTTGAAAGGATAAAAAGAAAAGATTAACGTTTAGAGAACTGGAATCTCTTTCTTGCCTTTGGTTGGCCAGGTTTCTTACGCTCTACTTCGCGTGGGTCACGGGTCATCAGACCGTGCTGCTTCAGAACGGGACGGAACTCTGGATTAATTTCAACCAAGGCTCTAGAAATACCAAGACGAAGCGCTTCTGCTTGTCCCTTAACTCCTCCGCCTTCAAGGTTTACCTTGATGTCGAACTTGTTTTCATTGCTAGTAAGCATTAGGGGCTGGTTAACAATGTACTGTAAAACTTTCGATGGGAAGTATACTTCCATCGGCTTGCTGTTTACAGTAATTACCCCCTTGCCATCAGCAACGTAAACACGAGCAACCGCTGCTTTTCTCCTTCCGGTAGTGTTGATAACGTC
>DATKVT010000164.1 GCA_035529935.1 Williamwhitmania sp.
GCGGTTTGCAACCTCTGCCTGCACAGCGATTGCGAAGGTTCATCCGCCGGCGGGCGAACCCCTTCATCTTTTATACAGCACGTAAAAGAACTTCGTTTATTGCTAAATTTTGTCCTTCTTACTTCAGGACACACTCCGCGCGAGCCGGGGGGACTAGTGAGATGAATTCAACAGCACATATCAATCCTCTTTCAAAAAATCGTAAGCATCAGCGTAATTGTCTAATGGCCTTACCGGCAAGAGTTCCATTGGAACCAATGGATTATCAACCTTCACTTCCAACCCTTTTACCCAAGCCAGTTTGGCCATAGTGGCGGCAAAAATAGAAAAGTAAGGGTCAACGGTTTCTATAGCGGGTCTTCGTTTGTGGGTCTTAATCAGGTTGTTTACCCCAGCCTCCACCAGTGAGATATCATTGATATCAATTCCCTTTAACACCTCTAAGCACCCCATGTAAGTCATCTCCTTTTTCTTGGTAAAACGTTGCTCGTACCGACTCATCCAGTGATGAAGCTGCTCCGCATCGCCCAAAAGCATGCTCTGAATGGTGTGAATGTAAATGTTACCTATCCAGGTTTCACTGCTACTGGTCTTCATTCGGCAAAAGCGGGCGATAATATCCTTATTGTCGGAGAAAAGTGCATAGCCTATCCGAGGAACTGAAGTCTCAATTTGCCCCCCCCCCGGTCTTTTGAGCATATACTCTGACAAGCGGGCGGTGGTGTAGAAATAGCCACGCGCTTTCACAAAATCGCGCTCCACATACATGGCGTGTAAGGCAAAGGTAGTATTTAAATATTCAAAAGAACCGATATGAAATGGCCATTCTTTTGGATCTTTAATTTTATCTAATTTCCAGATTTCCCTAGTTCTATCATCCTTGAAACTTTGTTCCAGCCCATCGTATGCTTGCATATGCTAATATGTGTTATTTAACTTTCCAATAACAATTTCGCCAGTGGCCTTATTGCACCCAACCACAAAGTTAGAAATTTTTGAACTATTCGCATCAAGCCAGTTCCCAAACTCCTTAACCTCACCAGTTTTTTCTATCATGGCCTCTATAGTCGAGGTTCTCCATCGGGTACACATTTGTGTGCCCTTGCTGGATGTCACGTTGAAAACTATTCGGTTTCCTATTATTGGTTTTGATTCAAAGATGTAAATGGAAGTTGGAGTGTTGAAGTCCCCTTCCCATGCAATTAAATCAAAACCATTATCACTGCCATTGAGTTTAACTATCTTCACCTGAAGTCCAAATTTTTTTGCCACAATTTCGGTAATCTCCTCACCGATCCGGCCCGTTTCTTGGGTGGTTTTCGCATTCCTATACTCTTGCATTTTTGCCTTTAACTCATTATCTAACTCCAATCTCAACCCTCGTTGTTCCAATTGAGACTTATTTATTCGTTTATTGTTGCTACCAGATTGTTCCAATTCTACCAAGGATTTAATCCTACTACTAGAAGTAAAACTACTCGAGTTTTTTACCTGAAGTTCTATTTTAGTATTTACTAGGTTGTTTTTAGAAATAGCAATTTGAGCCGCCATTCTTTGCACCTTGATGGCTCTAACAGCTTCCGCTGTTGCATTCATCTGCTGCCCTATCCCATACACCAAATACATTAACCCAGCCATACTTTGATACTGCTCACCCAAGAAATAAGAACTCATAGTATTATACTGAGCTTCGTATTGATCAACCCCATTACTCATTGAGATTGGAGCAGCCTCATGATTAGCCTCATAGCCCTTTATAACTTCATAAAATCGGCTGTTTAACTCCTTTAATTTTTGCCGTTCAACTAAATCGCTAAAATCATATTCATAAAGTTTGTAACAACCTAAATATGCATATATTCCTTTTATCGTCTGAAGAAGATACAATTTTTGATCCAATGCAATATCTGGTTTTTCAATACATTCCTCAATATATGTTTGAATATTCTCATAACTCTTATCTGAGATAGTCTTAGGGTGATTTTCTTTTAACGAAGTAGAAATTGCATCAAGCCTTTCAAGTTCATCTATTAAATCATTTTCATTAGTAATTGTGGATACATTAAAAGATGACCAATCAATTGAATTAGCATTGTATCTATCCCTATCAATATCCCCCCAGAGATCAACTGTTGAAAAAATTACATCATTATCTCGAGAATTACATTTAAAAGGGAATTGACCCTGAGTTGTAAATAAATCCCAAGAATAAATATTATTATTTACTAAATACTTAAGAACTTCACCACTTATCCTACTATGATTAATTGATCCTTCAAGTCCATGACCGTAGAATGCAAATAATTTTCCGCGTAGAGTATCTGACATCCGATTTGCAAAATCAACTAAGGCTCGTTTTTTGTCATCACCAATTTTATTTATTAAAGCGTAATAAATATCAATTCCAACACCATCCTTGACACCATCAGCCTTATAATCTGCACACTGTGTTCCTTCTATGTTCAGTATTATTGCGTTATCAGGAATAAAAGGAGGATCAGCTACACCTGTATAACTATTTCCAAGTTTTTGATTAGCCCAATAAGCTCTAATTATACAATCTAAATATGCACTTTGATATTTCTTTTTGGCAATAGCAACTATATTCTTACCAACTTGTGCAAGACTAACATTACCATACTTTATCTTATTAAAATCACTAAGAAACTCTTCTGTTTTTAGATGAAAATGTTTATCAAGAATATCTAAATCATTTTCACTTAAATAACCAACAAATTCCTGGCTCTCAGAAGCATAAACTCCATAATATTTTGTTTCATTACAAATGAAGTTAATTACTGCACCGTCCTCATTAAATTGAACTTTAGCAATATTAGGAATAAGAATTGGTGTACCGGCAGGACTAATATATCCATAATTATCCCAACCTTCCTGCTTTACATCAAAGTACTTATTAGATGCTAGATTTTGAATACTCGCCATCTCCTCCTCATCAGAAAAGATATTCAACCGGCTCTTGGGGTCGGCAATCTCGTCCCACTGAGTTTTCCAGAGGCGTTCACCCGAGGGGGAGTAGTCCATTAGGTTGGTGGTGCTACCCTGGGCTAGCGCTGGAATGTCGAGCCATGGGTGGCGCAGGTTAAAAGCACCGTGCCCCAGCTCGTGCGCTGCAGTACGGATAAAGGCCTGGTCGGAACCAATCGCATCGGTAAAGAGAAATGCGCATCAACATTGGCACCAAGAGGTGGAATCTAAGAAAAGCCCCGTCGGATATATTACCGTCCAACACCATAATGGTAGATCTTCAGGTTAATGAGGAGCAGATACTTGGAAGGATGAAACCGAAAACACGCTACAACATTCACCTTGCTGGTAGGCGTGAGGTAAAGGTTAGGGAAGCTGGGCTCGACGAGCTGCCAGTGTGGTATAGCCTTTACCAAGAAACTGCACAGCGCAACGGCATTGTGCTCGACAGCATCGAATACTTTAAGCAGGTGCTCACCACCACTGCCGAAGACACCGCCTCGCCGGCAGACATCAAACTGCTGCTGGCAGAACGGCATGGAAAGCCGCTGGCAGGACTCTTCTGGGCATCAAGCGGTGGCCGGGCCACATATCTATATGGCGCTTCTGCCTCTACAGGAAGGGAAAACATGCCTACCTATGCGCTTCAGTGGGCAGCAATTAAGCTGGCCCGGAAAAACAGCTGCAAGGAGTACGACATGTTTGGTGTTTCACGCAACGCCGACCCTGCACACCCCATGTATGGACTCTACCGGTTTAAGACTGGATTTGGTGGCAGACTTTTCCACCGACAAGGTTGCTGGGATTATCCCTTCAACGCAGAGGTATACGACAGTTTTCGGGCAAAGGAGATGGTGAGCCAAGGGTATCATATACGGTAGCAAACAACTCTTTTCATCCATATTTTCAAAGGTGTCGCAGCTCTTTGGCGTGATACGCACATCTATCTTCATGTATTCACCCTACCTGTTTTTGGCTTATATTTACATAGAAAATACAAATAAGTCAGACCAAAAGTGGTAACGCCTTTTGATGACAGATGGTCCAAAAATTAACTGCAACGAATGAAGTTCAGCATATCAAGTATAAAGCCATACACAATAATTTTGGGTTTGGCCGCACTGGTTTATCTTGTTACCGCTTTTAATAGTCTTGGCTACTATCAAGCCGATGAACACTACCAGATAGTTGAGTTTGCCGGATCGAAACTAAGGCCAACCCCACCCTACGCCTTGGCATGGGAATACACAGCCAAGGTTCGGCCTGCATTGCAACCGACAATTTGTGCTGGCATACTGAAAGGGTTAGGTAGACTAAACATTACAGACCCTTACAGCCAAGCATTCTTCTTACGCTTGGTAACGGCTATTCTCGCTCTGCTAGCCATTCACCTCTTTGTAAAGCAAACCGAAGATCAATTTGAGGATAAACCTATAAAAATAGCCTACTATCTACTATCCTATTTGCTATGGTTCATACCCGTAATTAGCGTAAGGTTTTCATCGGAAACATGGTCGGGCTTGACGTTTTTACTCGCGCTTGCCATTTTCCTTAATCCAAAGCATAAGGTAGCAAAGCCATACCTCCTTGGTTTTATTCTTGGCTTTAGCTTTCTATTTCGCTTCCAATCTGCATTGCTTATCCTTGGATTCGGCCTATGGCTGCTGGTTGTTAACAAAACCAAAATTAGCTTTGTTATCAAGATGGCGGCAGCCTTCATCGCTGCTGTAGCCATAGGTTTTTTGGTAGACTCATGGTTCTATGGCGAATGGGTGTTCACCCCGTGGAACTATTTTTATACAACAGTCTTGAAGGTTGGTGCACCCGATTTTGGCGCATCACCATGGTACTACTACTTGGAAAAATTGATCCAATTTCCAAGCATCTTTGTAGGTATCCCATTGTTCATAGCCCTTATTTTGCTAGTGATTCGTACTCCTAAAAGTATCTACCTCTGGTGTATTGTACCATTCTTTGTTATCCACTCCATTATACCACATAAGGAAGAGCGCTTTCTTTTTCCACTGGTTTACCTGTTTCCAATAATAATGATTTCGTCGTACGCATGGTTGATACCTTTTCTAAAGCATAGAAAATGGATGGTGGTAATGAATCGTATCCTTGTTGGCTTGTTTATTACCGTTAATGCCATTGGGCTGGTGGCCATGAGCCAAAAAGCAGCAGGGATTGGGCGCATGGCAGTTACGAAGTATATCCACGATCATTACAGGGGCCACCCCATGAACTTAATCTACTGCAACTGGTCGAATCCCTACGACCCATGGTATGGATTACCTGCTACGTTCTACCTCGATGGCAAAATGTCCACTCACCATATTGGCAATTTATGCCAGCTGAACGATTCCCTACTTCAGCCCAATGCTGAGAATATTTTGATAATCAGAAAGCAGGATCTCAATTATAACGATTGCAAAAATGCCATTGAGGCAAACCATTTTGTTTTTAAGATGCAGAGCCTACCGGCATGGGAAGAGTGGCTCAACAAAAGATACAAGGGGTTCGACAACAATGGAATCCTAATGCTTTATCACCGGGAAGATGGCGAAACGCTGGAGAAGCCAAGCATAAAATGAATAGGCAGGTGAAGCCCTCGTGGCAGTTCGGCTAACTCTGCAATTTTTCACCACAACTCTTCGCTATTCATGCTATCTCCTCCTTCAACAAAGCATATAACCCCGACAAGCTTTCGGCAAGTCGGGGTTATATGTTATTGCTTAGCAGCAAAAATTATCAACTAGTAATCGCTGGTCATAATCAGCTGCGGCTTATCGTTGAAATGCTCGTAGCGTGGTCGGTATCGATCGGTATCGTAGAACTTTCCCACATCCACCTTCTTCTTAATGCTGGTTACCACGTCGATGGGCACGTTGTCGTACCGACCGTTGCGCAGGCTAACCAACCGTCCAGTGGTTCCCTTCAATATGAGGTCAAGCGCTAGGTTGCCGAAGGCCATGGGCACGATGCTGTCGAGCGCATCGGGAGCACCGGAGCGAACGAGGTAACCCAGCCGTTGGTTAATGATGTCTATTTTACGTCCATTGTTATACTTTGCCGAGAGCGTTTTAAGCTGCTCCGCAACCATGTCGCCAATACCGCCCAACTTCTTGTGTCCATATGCATCGGCATCGCTGCCCTGAAATACCATGTTGCCATTCACAAACGAGGCACCTTCGGAAACCAGCACCACGGCGTACCTGCTTGGATTGGCATTCCGGTCCTCCACCATAAGCTTGGTTAAGTGCTCAATATCGAACTTGTATTCTGGAATAACGCATCGGTGAGCGGCACCGGCCATGGTAGGCAGTAGTGCGGTGTAGCCTGCATAACGACCAAATACCTCAATAACTAAAAACCGCTCGTGCGATCCGGCTGAGGTGCGCAGCTCGTGCACCAGCTCAATGGTACGCGATATGCAGGTGCCAAACCCAATGCAATAGTCGGTGCCTGGCACATCGTTATCCATAGTCTTTGGAATAGCCACGATGGGAACTCCTTTAGTGTGCAACTTCACTCCGTACGAAAGGGTATCGTCACCACCAATGGGCACTAGATAATCAATTCCCATGTAGTCGAGATTCGACATCACCTCGGAGGTTAGGTCATTCACGGGCTCGGTATACTTCTCCCTTAGAAAATCGGGTACGGAGTCCTTTTTTATGTTATCAGGCCTGGTGCGGGAAGTGTGAAGAAATGTTCCACCCGTTCGGGCCAACTTGTTTACCAAAGGTTCGGTAAGCTCAATAATGGTTTCCTGCTCGGCTGGCTTAAGGTCCCGATTGATGCTTACTAGCCCCTCCCAACCCTTGCGAATACCTACAACTCTATATCCTTCACGGAGCGCACGAATGGTAACCGCGCGTATGGCCGGGTTAAGTCCCGGCACGTCACCACCACCGGTAAGCACACCGATGGTTCCCTTGAAATTTCCTGACTTTGCCATAGTTGAAATTTTTATTGAACAGAGCAATTTACAAAATATAGAAAGGAGATTGTGCAGTTCGTCAAAAAAGAAGTGCCACAACAAACGTTGCTAATTCGTCCTATTTCTAAAACGAGCTAAGGTTCGTTCAGCCTCGCCAAAGGAAAAGTTCATAACTAAAGATCAATACTTCAAGTAATTTCACATTCAAAAAACAATGTATTAACATTACCTTAACATACGCAAAGTTATTCGAGGTAACTTTGCTACACTTTTAAAATTGCAAAAACTCATAGCTAAAAATACAACCTAATGAAAGTAAGCGAAATTCTCCAGGTGCTGGTTCCCAAAGACGGAAAGTTCTTTCCTCTTTTTGAGTCGTCAGCCGACATAATGGTTGAAGCATCTAAACAGCTGCAGAGCCTAGTAACTGCAACATCCGAGGCCGATCGGCAAGGCTTCTTCTCTGTTATAAAAAAGTTAGAAAAAGAGGGTGACACCATCACTGGAACTATTGTAACAGAGCTCAACAAAACATTTATAACCCCATTCGACCGTGAAGAAATTCACGACTTGGCCATTTCCATGGACGATATAACTGACGCCATTTATGGAGTGAGCCAAAAAATTAAACTCTACATTCCGAAAACCCATAGCGAGCAGCTACCGCTCATGTCGGAAGCGCTGATAAAAACGACAGAAACGGTGAAAGAAGCGGTGAATTTACTGCGTAACGCGCGCAAAAACACAGTAGCACTTAATGGTTACTGCATTAAGATTCACGATTTTGAAAATCAGGCTGACGATCTTTACTACAGCAGTATGATGCAGCTATTCCAGAATGAAACCGATGCCATTGAACTAATCAAAAAGAAGGAAATCCTTACCGATATTGAACGTGCCTTCGACAAGGCCAAGGATGTATCAAACGTGCTGAGGTCAATTCTTATCAAGCTCGCTTAAACCAGCATTTCATGATATTCTATCTAGTAATTTTTGGAATTGCAATTGCGTTGGTTTTTGATTTCCTCAACGGAATGAACGACGCGGCTAATTCCATAGCAACAATTGTATCGACCAAGGTGCTGTCACCTCTTGCGGCAGTTATTTGGGCCGCATTCTTCAACTTTGCCGCAGCCTTTATTTTTGGGGTGAATGTTGCCACGACAATTGGAAGCGGAATTGTGCACCCTTCGTTTATGAACGTTTACTTTCTTCTTGCAGCATTAATTGGAGCCATCATTTGGTCGTTTGCATGCACAAAACTTGGCTTGCCAATTAGTGTATCACATGCCCTTATTGGTGGATTAATTGGTCCAGGCTTGATGGCAGGTGGATTAAATGCGTTGGTTGCAAGTGGAATCATCAAAGTGCTGGCATTCATTGTGCTTTCACCAATAATAGGGATGATCCTCGCTTACTTCATAATGCTCATTGTGATGTTTCTCTTTAAGCGGGTTTCACCGCTGAAGGTAGATGGCTACTTCAGGGTGCTGCAGCTGGTGTCTTCCGCTATTTTCAGCCTTGGACATGGAAGCAACGATGCACAAAAAACCATGGGCATCATTGCTGTTCTACTCTTCAGCACTGGTTATTTAGGACCTACCTTCTACGTGCCAACTTGGGTAATCTTTACCTGTTACTCTGCCATTGCTCTAGGAACGGCAACAGGCGGTTGGAAGGTTATTAAAACACTGGGGGTTGGATTAACGGACCTAAAACCAGTAGGTGGATTTTGCGCCGAAACAGCAGGAGCGCTTACCGTAATTGGATCGTCGCTAGCTGGTATTCCAGTCTCCACCACCCACACCATCACCGGTTCCATCATGGGTGTTGGGCTCACCCGTAGATTGTCGGCTGTGCGATGGGGAATTGCCGGAAATATTGTAGTGGCTTGGGTTTTAACCATTCCTGCCACAATGCTACTTTCTATGCTTTTCTACGCCACCCTTCGATGGTTTTTCATGTAAAATGTTATCTTATACTAAAGAGTAAGGGGCTGAAAATTTCAGCCCCTTACTCTTTGTTGTTTCCCCAAAGCGAACTTCCACGCTAACTAAAAAACCCGCACAAGATCCGATTCCGAGGACTTAAATATTCCAAGAGGTACTTGCTCAACAGTTACGTTGCTGGTGTCAAGGCCATAGGATTTCACACTAGTAATACTGAATCGTTTAATCACCTCATAGGCGTTCATTATAAACCGCTCGAATGAGGATAGCTCAATATCGACGGTTGGAATTCTATCGATAATGATAAACTTAAAGTCGCCTGGAATTCCATGCTTGTGCAACGATGCATAGGTGCTGGTGATTGATATTTCGCCATTGCGAACCATTTCGGCAACAACATAGTTGAAGAACCGATTTACTCGAGCATTAACCTTAAAGCCAAGGTAAAAGTCGACTCGGTAAATCACATCAGGAATAATTGTTTTTACTCTGTACTTTTTGGTATACGGCTCATCGGTAATATTAATTCTGATAAACCAGTAGCGGTCGGCCCGTTTTGGTCGCTTGTTGAGGATGGAATAAATGATTTTTGACTCCACATCATCTGGATCCTCGGCACGGGTAATATAGACCAAATTTGAGGCCAGCTTGGGTATCTCCTTGTCGTCACGAAGGTCTTTTAGAACCTCACCATAGTTGCAGATGGGCAAAAACTCGGTAAAGCGTTTTTTCGTAATCCTGCCCTTATTCCAAACAAACATTATAAAGAAAATAACACCTGCAAGGAGGATGGTAAGCCAACCGCCGTGTGGAAACTTGTGCAGATTAGCAAACAAGAAGGTGTTCTCGATGACCATATAAAAAACTAAAAAACCCCAGCGTACCACCCAATGAATGCGCCTAATCCCAAGGTAGACAAACATGAGCAAACTTGTCATTATCATGGTAATGGTAATGGAAAGCCCATAGGCTGCCTCCATGTTGGAGGAACTTTGGAACAGGAGCACTATTACAGAACAAGCTACCAGCAACATCCAGTTTACGCTAGGAATGTACAGCTGTCCCTTAATTCTGGTTGGATACTTAACCTGCACTTTGGGCCAAAAGTTGAGTGTTATTGCCTCACTAATAATGGTATAAGAGCCTGAAATTAGCGCTTGGCTGGCAATAACCGCCGCCATGGTAGAAAGAATAACCCCTGGGATAATAAACCATCCCGGCATAATGGAAAAGAACGGATTGGGTAGGTGTGTGCTCGACTGGGAGATAACCCAAGCACCTTGACCAAGGTAGTTAAGAATTAAGGCCACCTTTACAAATATCCAACTCATTCTAATGTTACCAACACCGCAATGACCCAAGTCGGAGTATAGGGCCTCCGCACCAGTTGTACATAAAAAGACCGCCCCAAGAATAAGAACGCCGTTGGGATATTCTATCAGCAAGCGAAGCCCATAAATTGGGTTGAATGCCTTTAGCACCTCAGGTTGATGCACCAGCTGTAGAAGACCAAGAACGCCAAGCATAGTAAACCAACCGAGCATTATTGGGCCAAATGATTTTCCAATAAAGCTGGTGCCAAACTGCTGAAAAGAAAAAAGAACAAGCAGAATAACTAGCACAATGGGTATTACCGAAATATGGGAAGAAACCTCCTGTAGTCCTTCCACTGCCGATAGAACGGTTATGGAGGGGGTAATTACGCCGTCAGCCAGTAGTGCGCTAGCACCTAGGATGGCTAAAAGATACACTGTTCTGCGACGTTTCCTCAGCAACGCAAATAGCGCCAAAATTCCACCTTCACCACGGTTGTCCGCTCTGAGGGTAATGATCACATATTTTAAGGTTGTTTGAAGAGTAAGCGTCCAAATGATGCACGAGATAGCACCAATTATAAAATCGGGTGAGGTTCGCCCGTCGGAAATAATTGCTTTCATTACGTAGAGGGGAGAGGTACCAATATCGCCAAACACAATACCTAACGTAATCAAAACACCTGCAATGCTAACTTTCTTTAGGTCTTCAGACTTCAATGCTATCATAGTTAAGTTTCAAAAAAACTGCGCAAAGTTATACCCTCTTCCACATAATTGTTCACAATTAGTGCACTATTTTTGCAAGATAGTGAATAGTTTAAAATCAATCCGTTATATAAAGCAACCCACACATTTCTATCTCTCCTTTTTAAATCGAATGCGGAGAAGTTGGAGTAGTATCCATGCAATGCATTAATCACATTCTTCTTCACTGTAAATAATTGCAATGCATCTTTGCCATTTATAAACCCATTAATTCGCCAACATTGCTTTCTTTGCAGAAAAAAGTGAATCGAAGAGTATTCTCTGGAACAATTGTGTTGGCTATCATCGCATGCGTGCTTTGGGCAACTGCCTTTACGGGTATTAAAATTGGTCTGCGTTATACTCCTCCTCTGCAGTTTGCGGGCACACGTTTTTTCATCTCCGGTTTGCTGCTGCTACCGTTTATTCGACAAATATCTTTAAAATTCAGAATTGCACGAAAGTATTGGAAACAAATAGTGGTAGTTGGTATTTTGCAAATAACCCTGCAATACGCACTCTTCTATACCGGGGTGAGCATGGTGCCGGGAGCTCTTGGAGCAATGGTTGTTGGTTCCGGTCCGCTCTTTGTTACTCTAGTGGCACATTTCATGCTAAAAAACGATAGGCTCACGGTTCGCAAGAGCGTCAGCATTGCATTGGGGTTGCTGGGCGTTGCCATTATCAGCCTCAGCCGAAAAGAGTTGATGGTAGAGGGTAGTTTGATTGGCTTGGGAATAGCCGTTCTCATACTAAACAATGGGCTGGCAGGCATTGGCAACGTAGTTGTTTCAAGAACTGCTGTAGGCCTACCTCCACTGGTTCTTAGCTCTTTTTCCATGATACTAGGGGGAGCACTTCTCTACTTAATTGCATTGCCCATTGAAGGATTTGCATGTGGACCATTTCCGTTGGAATACTACGGAGCGCTAGCATGGCTAAGCTTTCTTTCAGCGGCAGCAATTACAATTTGGTATATTCTCTTAAATCGTCCAGGGGTTAAGGTTTCCGACCTCAACATGTGGAAGTTCATAATTCCAGTTATGGGAGCCATTCTGAGCTGGGCAGTGCTTCCGGGCGAAAAGCCCGATATGTATTCAGTTCTTGGGATGGTTGTAATTGCCGCAGCTCTTCTCGTTTTAAACCTTAAAAAAAGAAATCGAACATTGGCTGCGCTACCATAGCGGGATGCGATGGTGCAGCTTTAAATTGGTTTGGACACAAAGCAGTTACTTGTAACTGAGGAATATTTTTTTGATTTTTGATTGCATTTTATTCCCAAACATCTATTTTTGGCTAACAATAATTTGTGTATTAGGCTGTATAAGCTACAACATGTAATTTACTCAATCAGATGGAAAACATAGAATGGGGAAAGTTGGGCTTTGGTTACCAAAAAACCAACTACAACGTACGATGCTACTACCGTAATGGAAAATGGGGTGAGCTAGAGGTCTCCTCCGATGAGCATATCAACCTACACATGGCTTCAACAGCCCTGCACTATGGACAGGAAGCCTTTGAGGGAATGAAAGCCTACCAGGGAAAGGACGGTAAAATCCGCCTCTTCCGATGGGACGAAAACTACAAACGCTTGCGTCGTTCGGCAGAAGGCGTGTTGCTGGCTCAGGTTCCTGAAAATATTTTCTTTGAAGCCATCGCCAAAGCTGTAAAACTTAATGGCGAGTTTGTTCCGCCATATGGAACAGGGGCTTCGCTCTACATAAGACCAGTGCTCATCGGCACCGGCGCAGAGGTAGGCGTTAGGCCATCTCAAGAATATTTATTTATGGTATTTGTTACTCCAGTTGGGCCTTACTTCAAGGAAGGATTCAACCCAGTAAAAATCGCCATAATTCGTGACTCTGACCGTGCTGCCCCACTGGGCACTGGAACATTTAAGGTAGGCGGAAACTATGCGGCTAGCTTGCGCGGTGTAATTAAGGCGCACAAGGCGGGATATAGCTCACCGATGTACCTTGATGCTAAGGAAAAACGCTTCATTGATGAGATTGGTGCAGCTAACTTCTTTGGGGTTAAAAACAACACCTACATAACACCAAAAAGCGAAAGCATTCTTGCGTCCATCACCAACCTCAGCATTATGCAGCTGGCAAAAGATTTGAACATCAATGTAGAACGTCGACCCATTGCCATTGATGAGTTGGAATCGTTTGAGGAAGTTGGCGCCTGCGGAACTGCTGCTGTGATATCTCCCATTGGCGAAATTGCCGATTTGGAAACAGGGAAAGTTTATCGCTTTTGTAAGGACGGAAAACCGGGAAAGATATCAACCAAACTATATGAAACCTTGGTAGGTATTCAGTTCGGCGACCTTGAAGATATCCATGACTGGGTCACCATATTAGATTAGCGAACCTCAGGAAACTAAAAAGCGGGTTGCCCAGTGGGCAGCCCGCTTTTATATAATGGAAAAGGGCCACCAAATAAATGGCAGCCCCAATCTTTCTTAAAACACGCTTATTCGTTTATCAACTCCGAATATTTTTCAGCTGATAGAAGATTATTCAGCTGAGCGGAATCAGACACCTTAACCTTAATCATCCATCCATCACCATATGGATCTTTATTTACAAGGTCAGGAGAGTCGGCAAGTTTGCCATTTACTTCAACCACTTCGCCAGAAACGGGCATAAAGGCGTCGGAAACGGTCTTCACTGCCTCAATGGTTCCAAATACTTCTTCGCTCTCAAGAGTTTCGCCCTCAGTTTCAATCTCAACGAACACAACGTCGCCGAGCTGAGACTGAGCGTAATCAGTAACCCCTACGATAGCATATTCACCTTCTACACGAACCCATTCGTGATCTTTGGTGTACTTGAGATTAGCAGGTACGTTCATGTTTTATACTTTTGATAATTAGGCGATTTGAATTTTTCTGTATGCCAAAGGTAAAATAAATCTTATTCCCAACAACCGACAAATATCATGTTTAGCACTATCTTCATCTTGTTTCGAATGATTCTAATTTAATTTCCTACAGCTCGACCCGAAGGCTAAACCCTACGTTAGTTGTTGCAACCGGGTATACGTTTGAAATGTAGGGGTTATTTATTGTTCTGGTAAAGAAGGTTCGCAGGGTAACCTTTGCGCTAACGGTATAGTCGGCATTAACGCTGATGGTTGTAAGCTTCTGACCACCGCTAATTTCATCAATGCCCTCAGCTAGGCGACGAATAAAGTTCTTTACATTTCGAATGGAAATGTCGGAGGTTAACTTCAGGTTGGTTTTATTAACCTTTTGACCCCCAGTAGCTGGATTTCCAAAGATAAGGGGAACGTTATCGAACCGATAACCAAAGCCAAAAATGTATTCCCATGATGTTTGCTCAGTAAGTTGGTTGTTTGCAAAGCTCATTGCTAAATTACGAGTACGCCTCACTTCGCCCTTGGTCGTGAGATTATTTTGCCATCCTATGTCGATGCCAATCAGTGGACTAAACTGCTCCGAAATGGACAAATTCAGAATATCGTTTTTGGGTATAAAATCGTTATTTGCATTTCGAATGTAGGAATAACCGTCCCCATCCTCCATAAACGAGGAGTTGGTTGAATATGAGCCAATGGTATAAACCGATTTATAACCATGCGACAGGGTCACGCTTCGGAACCATTGCTTAAATGGTTCCAACTTAGCCAGCCCATTATAGGTAACCATCCAGTTCGGCATCGGCATTTTAGGAAAGTTGTCCAAACTTACCTTCGATGGGCTTGTATTAGTATAGGCCGCCAAAAAAGCTGGTATCAGTACCTGCTGCGATAATGGACCATACCCGTCATAGAAGCCAGTAGCAGGATCAATTACCCCTGGATCGTAGCCATTAGCAGAACTCGTCACGCGTTGGCTGGCCAATCGCTTGGAAATTGCAAAACGATTTGCCTTAAATCGCTCAAAAACAGCAGATTTATATGCATTTCCTGCCGTTGATTTTTCAAAAGCAGACGACATACTTACTATTGAAACGCTATAGTTACCGCTGATTATGGGATTTGCAGGAGCAAAATTCCCTGCTGGGTCAGCAGCCCAATACTCACTCTTGTTGCGTGCAAGGGTTCTAAGTCCAGTTATTTCAATCCTAAAGTCTGGAATTGGCTCAATAGATATTCGAAGGTTTATGCTCTGAGTCCGGTTCATTAAGAATGGATTGTTAATGGTGGTGTCTTTAGATAACCAGCCATTCCTTGCTGCTTCATAGGGAAATGCTTCATCTTGGTATCCTAGCACAAACGGCCATCCAGGTGCAGTTACACCCATGTAGTTACTCATGCCCATCAACTTAGTTTGGGGCTTATATCCGGGCAATAGCATACCTCCCACTTGCTGGTACGTGAGCGAAATGTTCTTCACCGACATGAGCAATCGCAAACTCAACTTTCCGGCAAATTCAAATGGGTTGGGCTTCTTAACTACTTTTCCTACAATTTGAATCTTGGCATTCTTTAAGTCCTCGTCGGAAACAATTCTTACCCTATCCGGCGTATCTGCATCTACTGTTACCTTCGCCTCCTTTCCATCGGCCTTAAAGACCTTAACCTTTACGCTCTGCGTGCCTAAACGGTGGTATACGCTTCGAGTCTTCTTGGCCGAAAGGCTTACCGTTCCCTCATAGGTTACCTCCCGAAATTCCTTCTTTTTGTTGGCACTGGGCTTACCCATTTGGTCGAACTCATTGTTAATGCGCTTCAGGAAGCCAACCTTATTGTAAAGTGACAGCATGTTGAGACCACCCGTGAGCTGAAGCGTTTGGCTATTTTTTATTGTATTGCCTGGATCGAGGCTACTAGTGTCGGCCAAAACTGGCGCCGCAACCCACTCGTATGAACCCGAGTAACGGGCCGATGCATTTGTCCAATCAAGGAGTGGCAGCTTGTTAATTGGGATATTGTAGGTAACATTAAGCGTATGGTTATAATCAATATTTCGGCCAAAGTTTTTAATGTTGGCCCAAACAGAGTCTCGCCAATTCTCATAACCCAACGGATCGCGCGCCTTATCAACCATCCCAACTGGCTCATCAATCCGGGCAAGATTGGTTGCGGTAAAATCCATTTTTATTGACCGGGTAATATCCCAGGAGAGTGAATAAAAGCGACTCCACTCAAAGTCTTTGGAGTAGGTCGGCATGATTACCTGGCTTGGATTATCCAGATTGCGTTGCTGTACTTCAAGATAAGACCTAGTAAGATCGCTCCTAAAAGCAATCTGGCTTGGGATTAAGTTGAAGTTAAAGTCTCGAACTAAGGCAAGCGGTCGTGGCTTGAGGAAGGAGAGTTTTTGAAACGGAGATATTGTTTTTGGCCGTGCATTGAAGTTATAGGCCAGCACACCTCGGTAATTTTTTTGTATTTGGTGGTCTATGTTAACATTTCGGGTAAACACCTCGCTGTAGGCATAGGTCATCGACCAGTTAGCAATATCATAAAACCGAGGGGTCCCCTTGGTCTTAACAAGCTTAACATTGGTAAAGTTGATGCTTTTTCGGCGCGTATAGTCCTGAGAATAGTGTTTTATTGAATCTTTCTCATGTTGGGAAGTGGCGTGAGCCAAAGCCTCCTTCAAGGTTATATCAGGATCGAGTGGGTCGTATTTAGGGTTTTTGAACGTTTCGGAATAGCTCACGAACATTGGTATTTTTACGCCAGCCTTAGCAGGGAAAAACTTTCCCAACTCCAAATTAGAGGCTACGTCGTACTCGTAAATTTGCTCCTTGCTCCTGTCGTTAAGCGTGCTTTCAAGTGAACCAAAGCCAGGCGTTACCAAGCTTCCAGCCACAGAAACACTACCTAAATCGGCCAGCTTAATTTGAGTACGTGCATTTGCCGCCCAACCCGAACTCTCGTCAAAGTTGGTTAGGCGAAGCTCGTCTACCCACACAATTCCCGATTTTGGAGAACCATCGTCTTGGGGAGAATGAATTTTTGAAGGATTTCTCACACCAATGAGGACAACCTTCACGTCGCTCAATGAGGGATTTCCAACGACCTTAATTTTTCGTGCCCCATCGAGAACCTCGTAAATGGTGGAGTAGGTTACCATCGATCCTGGTCTATTCATGGCATCGTCACGAGCAATCTTCGCATCCGGAAACTTACTCAGGTCAAGGTCCATCAAGTTGGCATCTGGCCATACAGCCAGGCGCCCAGCATCGTTATTGGCATAGTTTCCTGGAAGTGTAAGGCTGAGCGGAATCTCATACTCGTAGTAGTTATTCTTATAGTCGGACCCCAATCGAATAAACAGGGAGAGGTCTCCAGCAGCAAGGGCGTCACCAGGGATAGCCTCAGCATGAACATTCATCACTATCTTTTTATAGTCGCGCAGGTCATAGCCCAGCGTTTTATAGATAGCCCGGGCATCACCGTCGGCAAGGTTCTGAACCTTCATCATCAACGATTGCTCGTTAAGCTGCGTTATTTGGGGGTTTGATGGGTCGATAACTCGTGAAATACCGGGGGGGAGCAGGTAGTTTACAGGTTGGCGGTTTGTATTTTCCTCAACACTAACGGTAGATATCTCAAAGTTTGGATCTTGAGTATCGGTTGAGCCAAGCCCCTCCTGCCCCTGCTGTAACGAATTGTCATACTGCCTCCACTCCCCTCTAACCAGCTGCAGACGAGCAAAACGAAGGAATGTGGTATCCTGAAAACCACGTAAAACCAAGCGCATAAACCGTATCGACTTAAAGTCCTGAATGGAACCAATAACGCTCTTGTAATCGGATATTGGAACCTTAAACTGGTACCATCGTACGTGCCCCTTGGTTCCGTTAGCTAGGTCTACTGTTGTGTTTTTAATATCTGTAACAAAATCTTTTCCAATTTGCAAATCTTGAGGTGACAAGTGTATCTTATACTGAAAATAAGACTCTCCATCGCTCATTGTATTATCCCGGTTGATATCCTCCATGTCGGGTACAGAGGTTGCTGATGTAGAATACCCCTCCGGGCTATTCTCTGCAGCAGGAGAGTTGCCGTCGGGGTTGTTGAAGTTCTTGTAACGGTCGAGCACCCCCAGTTTCTCTGCATCGTAATCTGACCCTCTGTAAAAATGGTAGTCATCACCAGAGGGGTCTTTCTCGATGGCCGTTAAAGCCGCAGAACCCTGCACAAGCTTGCCTTCCATGGCGGCAACATAGCTTCCAAAAAACGACTTTTCGTCGTCATCGCTAAGGCCATCCAACCCTACATCCTGAAAACGACGAGCACCTGGATCGTTGCTGAAAGCATTTACAAGACTTTGAACTAGAGGAATACGCCCCCATACGGTTGTATCTACGTTGGTAACTACAGCAGAGGTTGGCAATCCCTGCTCAAATTCCTTTCTTCCATCGCGCAATATATCCTCCGAAATATCTCCAAGGTCGATGTAGAAATCACCCCCCGTGGACGTTGAGTCGTAAACAAAAGGGTCCATCATCCAAAACTCAATGTATGCAATATTGGAGGCCTCAAAATCGGTCACAGGTAGCGACCGCATGATGCCACCCCAGCGAGTGGCCGGGTTTTGCAGGAAGCCATTAGGATCCATCCCTGTAACATCGAAGTTATAGGGTCCCCTTTCACGGGGGTAAAAGGCAAGGCTGAGAGTTGGAATGTTCGACGGAACTCCATTTACTTGATCGGTATTGAAAATTTCCTGCTGATACACCTGCCTTACAAAGTAGTTAGAGAGCTGGTCCTTGTCTCTCTTAATATAATCAGGTGTATAGGAGGTATTCTCGTTAAAAATGGGGTCGATAGTATACCACGCCAACTTCGCCCTATTAAAGCCATATCGGAGATCATTTGGAAGATCACCCTCGAGAAATAAGTCAGGTTGGTGCTGTGGCGTACTGGCCAGCACCCAAGCACTCCATTGCCTTAAGTCAATGGTAGTTTCGCTCCCCTCAAAATCGTCGATGTAGGATGTGCCAGAAGAGCCTATTGCCTTAGAATGGCCTGGTAAGAGCTGAGCAAACTCACCCTCAAACAGAATACTCGATGGCTCCTTAGTGTGAATAAACGGTATCTTATCAATCATCTTTGTAAGAAACCTTGAGTCGGTTTTGTAGGTCCCATCCATACCCCAGATGGTGTTGGATATCGGCTCAGAACCAAAGTTTACCTTTTGAGTAAGCGGACGCTCTGTAAGGTTAAGAACGGTTGCACCAATGTTAAAATTATCGGAAAACTGATAGTTGAGATGGGAACCAACCAGTGTCTTTGTTTGTAAATTAAATGCAGAGTTACTTTCCAGCGAAATATTAATTGGAGTACCCGACTCAAGTAATCCCTGATTAATTATTTTTACTCTACCCAGTACATAATCCACGGTGTAGTCAACATTCTCCGTGAGTTTGATACCTCCTGCAGTAACAATAACCGATCCCTGAGGCACATTCATGGCGTTAAGGGAAATGTCGGACCCCCCTGTGGACTGGTAACTCCCAGAAAGAATAAACCGATTTTTTTCAGGTATCTGACGTGCCTTCGATTGGGTAGAGTCGTAGAGTTCTTGGTACACGTATTTTTTGGCAATATCTCCTCCTCCAAGTTTGGCAGACAGATGGCTTCCAAAGGGTTCAAGAACAGGAAAAATTATCCTCCCATTACTCGGCAGAATGGTTACCCCTTCAATGAAATCAAAAACACCATCTGGGTATGGATCACTTTGACCATTGAGGTTATCAAGATTTAACACTCGTATCAATGGCTGATTAGCAATTGGGCCCTCTTTGATATAGTTAGATGTTGTCCCTGTTGCAGCATCTTGATACAATACGTTAAGAACAAAGTTGTCCTTACTAACCTGATAAGCACCTATTGAATAAACATTCTTCATCATTAGGTTCCAAGTCGGAAGTTTTGGAGTAAGGTTTGTTCCCTTTAACAACTTTAACATAAGCACCTTGGGTGCAGATATACCATCCGATGAAAGTTCGCCAACTTTGTAGGTTCTTCCCCTATAGGTATATTCGTAGGCAACCGCAAGCACCTCATCTGCATTCAGCGCGGTGTTCAACGATATAAATCCTAGGTTAGGGTTGAGGGTAAACTCAGAGGGAGATAGTTTTCTAGCATTTTCTATTTTCTCATAATCACGTCCTGAACTAAGGCTTATTCCATTTAAAATAGAGCTAATATTTTGAATTGATCGAATACCTGACAACGAGGTATCCTGCATATATCCATAAAGTGTATTAATATCGTTTGAGGGGTTTGGCCCTTTCCCTGCATTTTGGAATATAGTGCTAGATGCATATATGTGAGTACCTTCTCCCAAATCCATTAAGCCAAGGATGTTGCGAGAATTATCGAATACCGATGTCTTATTGGTTACCCAAACTTCAATCTTTGTAATGGTAACCCCAGAACTAATGATAGGCAAAGTGCTAAGCGACTTGTCGTATATATCTCTAAAGAACTGACCAAGAAAAAAGTGTCTGTTAGCGTCGTAGCTGTCGCAGGTTATCTTAAAGTCGCTGGACTGGGCACCTCCCTTTACCTGAATGTTTTGCGACTGTCCTTTCTGCTGAGAAAAAATGCTGGTAACCGTAAGCTTACCAAACTTCAACTCCGTTTTGAAACCAAATAAATTCTGGCTACCGGTAATCAAACTTCCAGGAAGTGGCAAGGAAACATTTCCGGCCTCTATTTTCTGTATAATTTCATCCTCGTAGCCTGTATACTCCAGCTTCACATTATTTTCAAAATCGAAGGTAGCCTCCGTGTTATAGTTCACGAGGATCTTCATCTTGTCGCCAATTGTTCCCGTAACGTTCATCTGAATTTTCGACTGAAAGTCGAAGGTGGTAGTTTTACGAAGCTGTAGCGGAAGGGTAGGATTATCGGTTCGTGAAGAATTTAGACCTAGAATGAGCTCTGCATTGCCCTGTGGCTTAATATCAATTTTATTACTTCCGAATATTCGATCAAAGGTCTCACCGCCAAGTTGAAGGCCTGGCAGAAACGATGAGCTGGCAGTGGTTCCTGCCTCCGATTTGCGCTTTTGCTCCCAGTAGGACCGCAGTGCGCTTTGCTGCTGGTAGGCCGCGTATTCCTCCTTTGTCATAACCCTTACAACCGCTCCCTTCTTATCGCCAACATTCTCGTAAAAAACGTACTCACCCGTTGCCGGATTAAACTCAACAATATAGCCAGTATTGGTTGGGGTTTGCAGGTAGAGAGGGGACTTTGGTGCTGTTGTTGGGTCGCCCGATGGCAGTTGATACCGTAAGTTAGTAGTATCCTGACTCTGAAAATCAGCATTTACCACGGACACACACTCCGGATGATTGACCAGTGCTAAGCCAAACGAAAATGCTGGAGAAAAACAAATACAACAAACAGTGGCAAACTGAACAAACCTTTTCAAGCTCAAACGCAGTTAAATAATTTCTACAATTGCTTAAGCGATAACTTAATAAGTTCCTCAACAGAGATCTCCCTTTTTGAGGATAACAAGGCATCGACAACTTTTTGCGCTGGAGCCTTTGCAAACCCAAGCATAACCAATGCAGATAACGCCTCGTCGCGGACAGTATTGTTTGCAAAAGCAAATATTTCACCGGTTATTGGCTCCTTCCCGAGCTTATCTTTAAGGTCAATCACCACACGCTGAGCTGTTTTAAGACCAATTCCCTTAACTGACTTAATTCTGTTTATATCATCAGAGAGAATGGCAATCCGAAGCTCATCCGGGGAAAGCGAGGAGAGCATCATGCGTGCCGTATTGGACCCAATTCCAGAAACGCTAATCAGATGACGAAACAACTCACGCTCCGCTTTCTCAAAAAAGCCAAACATTGTGTGGGCGTCTTCGCGGATTGCTAGGTGAATATAGAGCATCGCACTCTTTGCGCTGCCAAGGCAGGAAAAAGTATGTAGCGATATGTTGATAAAATATCCAACCCCACCAGTTTCAACTACTGCATAGGTCGGGGTAAGCTCCACAAGCTCCCCTTTTATAAAATCATACATGGTAAATCTTCAGTGCTTTAGTGCATGCGTATGCAAAGATATGTATTCTGGTAACACACAGCTATAGAATGTTAAAAAACGAAGTTTGCCGCGTCAAAATGGCGACGACATTGCCTATATAGCTGCACGTTACTCCATACTGCAACGCTGTGATAAACTTTAATTGCTAGCTCGCTGGAATTATCACCTAACAGGCTCCACATCGTACCCCGCTATTCGAAGAAGCGCAATAACTCCTTCGTTGCCACCGAGGTGTCCAGCCCCAACAGCAAAAAAGCAAGGATAATCCGCAGCCATCTTGACCATTTGCGGAACCCAATTGCGATTTCTCTCCTTTAGCAATAACTCATCAAAGTTCTTAAAATCATTGGAGGTTTCAAGCATATAGGTGTATATCTTCTCAACATCCTGACTCTCGTATGCCTTCAGCAACATGTCGTACTCGTGCTTCGATTTATCATAATCGGTTATCCCCTCTACCAGCATCTGTGCCTGTTGAGCCAGTGGTATTTTATCGATGTAGCTAAGTTGCTCCTGAACGGTTTCTAACCCCAAAACTTCCATGCCCAAGTCGGTAGCCAACCCTACCAGCATCCCCTCATACGATGCTGGATTCTGGCCAATTAATTTTGGGAGCATAAATGAGGAGAGCATGAGCGGCTTAACCTTCGAAACAGCACTTATTGGTATGTTAAGTGAATCAGCGAAAAACTTTTCCACAATTTCGTAGTCCGATGGTGATAAAATTTGCTCAATGCTGCTGTCAGGCATCAACATTCCTTGCTGTAACTTTCCCATCATAGTAGGGTCGTCCATGTCAATTTCGAGTACTAGTTTCTGACACTCGGCCAGCTTACTTTTAAGCGAATCGGGCAGAAAAAATCTTTCCTGAGGGAGGGCGTGAATGGTTCCAAAGAGAAAGGATGCATGTTTCAATCCATTTCCACTAATTCGCCAGAGCAGCGATGAATGCACCTCCTCCTGTCCAAACGTGATAAGATACGGTGCTAAAAGAAGTGTTGTTAGCCCCATCTTTCCAACCATTTTCATTATATTAGTTTTCATTGAAAAATTCCATCGTTTTTCACTGCATTTACTAGTTGGTGTAAAATTCATAAGAGGTGGTGTAAATAATCAGGTAAGTCAGCTCTAAATCAACATGATTATAGCTGCAGTAGAACTTGGTCAAGTTTACAAAAATTACTGCAACAACTCTATATAAAAAAAACAAAAAGGGCGCTCAGTCTTTACCGAACGCCCCAAAAAAGGTATATAACAACTATTTGGTGATGCAATTTGTCACGCCATCCTGCATACAAATTGCATCGAGTACAGCAATGGAGGACATATTCACAATCTCCCGAACCGAGCTCTCAATGGGAACAACATGAACAGGCTTTTTGATTCCGAGTAGAATTGGACCTACAATCTCATAGCCGCCAAGTTCCTGCAGCAACTTGTATGAGATGTTTCCTGAGCTGAGATTGGGGAAGATAAGCGTGTTAACGTTTTTATCACCCCACATGGAAAATGGAAACTTCTCTATCCTAATCTTTTTATTCAGAGCAAAGTTGGCCTGAATCTCACCATCCACAATAACGTTAGGATATTGATTATGCAGCAACTCCACTGCCTTTCGGGGTATTTCTGGACTTCCCTTCGATACAGAACCAAAGTTGGAGTAGGAGAGCATGGCAATTACCGGCTCAATGTTGAAACGACGAACGGCGGCATCAACCAACAGGGTGGTGGCCATTAGTGTCTCAGCATTTGGTTCAGCGTTTACTGTGGTGTCAGCCAAAAACAGAGGTCCACGCTTAGTCATAACAATATACATCCCAGCAACATGCTTACCCGGGTTGTTGGTGCCTACAATCTGAATGGCAGGACGAATAGTGTCGGAATACTTGGTGGAGTAGCCTGAAATAAAGGCATCGGCCTCTCCTAACTCCACCATCATAATACCAAAATGATCGCGGGTGTACATTCTATCCACCGCCTCCTGAAAGGTTAAACCCTTGCGCATTCTCTTTTCAAACAATGCTTTGGCAAACTTTTCTCGACGGCATGCCTCCGATTCGCCAAAAAATTCGATTATTGTTGCCCCCTCAATGTCTATATTATTGTCGCGCGAAACCTGTAGAATCTTCTCCTTGCTTCCGAGTAGTATTGGCGTTGCAATGCCTTCGTGTAAAACCGTTTGCGCTGCTTGCAGCACTTTTAGTCGTCCACCTTCGGCAAAAACAATACGCTTGCCCGAGTTCAATGTCCTTTCGCGAATAGTTCGAATAAGAACATTATCGTGGCCAAGCCTACGTTCAAGCTCATCGCGATATGCATCCCAGTCTTCGATGGTGCGGCGTGCCACACCCGATTCCACAGCAGCCTTAGCCACTGCCACAGAGATTGTAGATATAAGGCGTGGATCAAGCGGTTTCGGAATAAGATACTCTCGGCCAAAGCTAAGCGTGTTTTGATTGTAGGCAGTAGCAACCATATCGGGTACATCCTCCTTGGCAAGTGCGGCAAGGGCTACTACTGCCGCTTTTTTCATCTCCTCATTAATGGCAGTTGCTCTCACATCCAGCGCCCCTCTAAAGATGAAAGGAAAACCCAATACGTTATTTACCTGATTGGGGTAATCGCTGCGCCCTGTAGCAAAAATTACATCTGGCCTTGATGCCTTTGCCTTTTCGTAGGTTATCTCTGGATTCGGATTGGCCAAGGCAAAAACGATGGGATTAGGATTCATGGATTTAATCATCGCCTCATCCAGCACGTCGGCAACGGAAAGGCCCAGAAACATATCGGTCCCTCGCATTGCCTCTTCAAGGGTATGAAGATCGCGACTGGTAGCAAACTCAGCCTTTATGGAACTCAAATCCTTCCTTGTCTTGTTTATTACCCCCTTGGAGTCACACATAACCAAATTCTCCCGCTTCACGCCAAGTGCAAAGTAGAGCTTGGAGCATGCCACGGAAGCAGCCCCGGCTCCGTTCACAACCACCTGAATCTGGTCAATCTTTTTGCCACTTATTTCAAGTGCATTGAGGAGCGCGGCGGAAGAAATAATGGCTGTTCCATGCTGGTCGTCGTGCATCACCGGGATGTCCAGCGCCTTTTTCAGACGTTCCTCAATTTCAAAGCACTCTGGGGCTTTAATGTCCTCGAGGTTGATGCCTCCAAATGTAGGAGCAATGAGGGTTACCGTTTGGATAAACTTTTCAACGTCATGGGTATCCACCTCAATGTCAAATACATCGATATCGGCAAAGGTTTTAAAGAGTAACCCCTTACCCTCCATAACAGGTTTGCCTGCCAATGCTCCAATATCACCCAAACCCAAAACGGCCGTTCCGTTGGAAATTACTGCCACTAGGTTTCCCTTGGCCGTATACTTATATGCGTCTTCAGGATTTTTTTCTATTTCGAGACATGGCGCCGCCACACCAGGGCTGTACGCCAGCGAAAGGTCTTTTTGTGTACTGTTAGGCTTGGTGGGAATTACCTCAATTTTCCCTGGGCGACCCTGTGAGTGATATTCCAGAGCCTCTTCCTGAAGTCGTTTTGCCATGGTAGTCTTGTTTTAAAAATGTGCGTAAAATTATAAATTTTTAAAGCATGATATTCATCTTTCTAGATATGTTAATTGCAATTCCTTCGTTTTGTAGGAAATCAACATGCAAATTACGACAGCACGTAATGAAAAGCAACAAAAAACGCCGGCAAATAATCCGGCGCCTTCAAATAAGTTTCTCCTGTATGGTTTAACGCTCCGATTCTGTCTCGAGCCGAGTTGTTTTTAGCGGATTAGCCGTAAGTTCCTTATATATCTTCCTGTTTTTGAACAGGTCGCAGGCGAGATAAAGGGCGCTACGAAATGAGTTGGGATTGGCCTCATCCTTCCCAGCAATTTCATATGCAGTGCCATGGGCCGGTGATGTTCTTATAATTGGCAAACCGGCGGTATAGTTTACCCCCTCGTCGAACACCAGCGACTTAAATGGAATTAGACCCTGGTCGTGGAACATAGCGAGCACAGCATCAAACTTGCTGAATCCTTCGGATCCAAAAAACCCATCGGCGGGATATGGACCAAGAGCCATTATCCCTTTGCTCCGAGCCTCCTCCAGTGCAGGAATTATGATGGTTTGTTCTTCGTTCCCAAGCAGTCCACTATCGCCAGCGTGTGGGTTTAAACCAAGCACTGCAATCCGTGGCTTGCGAATGGCAAAATCCTCAATGAGCGTTTTGTTGAGAATGGCCAACTTGCTTAATATGGCCTCCTTTGAAATTAAGGAAGTAACCTTGCCTAACGGGACATGACCTGTAACCACTCCAATTTTCAGAATATCAGAAACCATGAGCATGAGCGCTTCACCACCAAAATTCTTTTCAAAGTACTCCGTATGGCCCGGAAATGAAAAGGCGTCGGTTTGGACGTTGAACTTGTTTATTGGAGCCGTAACCACAACATCAATTTTACCAGCCTTTAAATCAGCTACGGCTGCCTCTAGCGATAGAATTGAGCCCTGGCCACCGAGCGGTGTGCTCTTTCCAATATCAACACGAACACTCTCATCCATGACGTCGATTAGGTTAACCCTCTTTGAACTGGCCTCCTCAACGGTCTTTATCGGATTGAAGCTGAAGTTTTCCACGTTGATCGACTTCCTATGGTAGGCTGCTACCTTGGGTGAACCATAAACAATTGGAATGCAGAAGTCATTAATCCTATTGTCCTGCAGCGCTTTGATGATAACCTCGTAACCAATACCGTTAATATCACCTTGGGTTATTCCAACCCTAACTCTATCTTCGCTCATCTACCTAAGTTTTATTAATTGGGGTTATGCAAAAACAAAAACCACAGGGTAAAGTTAGTAAATAACCAATTGTTGTCGAACAGTATTAGGAAAAAGAGTAGATTTGTTTAGCGATATCGATTTGTGTTAACTCAGCTCTAGTTATGGCAAAATCATGATTGTTTTTGACTAACAACTGGAAGTTAAACAGCCAAGGAAATATCAAGTAGCGCATTGGACAATACACAATGCCAAGTTTATTGGTAATCTAAAAATGTATATGAGGTTTCAAACGTTGTTTTTTTCCTGAAATTTACATCAACCCCAAAATTAGGATCGAAGATAGTTGGCTATTTTTAAAAAAGGAATTACAGAAATTCAACTCGGTGAATAAAAACAGGTAAATGAATTTAAAACCAATATATCAAAAGGGCTACAATTTTGATTTTCTCACCGAAAATGAGGGATTAGCGCTTTACCAACATGCACCGTTGAGCGAATTGATGGCTTTGGCGCATCTCATTAGGTTGCACAAGGCACCCAGCTATGTTACCTGGCAAATTGATAGAAGCGTGTGCATTACCAATGTTTGCATTTCCGACTGTAGGCATTGCTCCTCCCATGTAAAACCGGATAGCAGTGAAGCCTTTATCACCACCTTGGAAGAATATGTCGAAAAAGTTGAGGAGCTTCTCAAGTATGGTGGTGAACAGCTGATTCTTCAAAGTGGGCTAAACCCGGATCTAGGCCTATCGTTTTACAAAAACTTATTTCAGCAGCTCAAAGAACTCTTTCCAAAGATTAAACTCCACGCACTAGGACCATCTGAAATTGCATTCATAGCCACGCAGGAGGGTCTTACATTCAGTAAAGTTCTTGAAGAACTTGTTGATTCAGGTTTGGATAGCCTACCCGGTTACGGTGCTGAAATTCTTTGCAACAGAGTAAGAGGTGAACTTTCTCCCGGAAAGCCAAATGCTGATGCCTGGCTCAATGTGATGCGTGAAGCCCACAAGCTTAACCTGCCAACTTCGGCAACCATGATGTTTGGCCATTTTGAAACGCCAGAGGAGCGGATTCAACATCTCATAAAAATTAGAGAACTGCAGGCTGAAAAACCCAAAGGAACGTACGGTTTTCTTGTTTTCATG
>DATKVT010000165.1 GCA_035529935.1 Williamwhitmania sp.
TATAACGGCAAAAGAAATATTTAGGCTTCATCCAGAAGTAAAAAAGCAGCTTTGGGGTGGTGAGTTTTGGACTAAAGGATTTTATGTAAATACAGTAGGTAAGCATGGAGATGAATCTACAATACAAGCGTATGTAAAGGGGCAAGGTCGAGAAAAAGAATATATAAAGATACACAGTCAGCAACTGTCTTTGTTTTAATACCTCGTCAGCTCTGCTGCGAGGTAGTTTATTAAGGATTCTTGGATTGAGCAGAGTAACAATAGTTTCAGAATAGTTTCTCACCAAATTGATCATGAAGTTAATGAAGAAACATCTGTTGATAGCATCGTCTCAGATAAGTTTGAGTATTATAAGTTTGATACAGATAACTTTGTAAAAGTTGATACACTTGTAATAAAAAAAGAGGATTATAAACTTTTTAACGAAAAATAATCGTATAGGGATATTTATACCAGATTGCTCTGTATCGCTAAATCTTTCAGGAGTTAAAGCCTTCTCATTTATTCTATTCTGCTGTTCCGATGGATAGGTTTGGTATGTTTGTATCGCAAGATCGCGAACCACAATCTTTTATATTTGTATGTGTCTGAGGATGTCATTCGCAACCATATACATACCAATCATTTAGAGTAGGAAAAGTTTCAAGTATTCCTGGCTTTTGGATTATTCATTTTTGCTATTTTAAAAAAAATAGAGACGCAAAATCTTGCGTCTCTACATTCAGTTGAATCCTTTTTATTCTTCTGACTTCCTATAACTTCCTCCTCTTCCTCTTTTCTACTCCAAAATCACCTTACTCTTCTTGGGATACCTTACCGAGTAGCTGAAGGTAATTTTCTTGGTCTCCTTTGGCTGTAGGGTGAAGGTCCAGGCTAGTAGGCCGGTTTTGTCGTCGTAGCTGGCACCCCAGAGGTCACCAGGTTCCACGGTAATATCGCTGCTGGTGGAGAGCGGAATTTGGTCGTTAACGGTAATGTCCGCCTTCTGCGACTTGTTGTTGCGCACGGTGATTACCCATGTGCGGGTATCCTTCCGCTGCGAGCTGAGCATCTGGGTGGCGGAGAAGTCTTTTTGCTTTTCGCGGTTTATGCTTATGCCGTTATCGCGACCCAGCGAAATGTTCACGGTGTCGGAGGCATCGCGGGTGCTGAGGTAGGTTGACCCAACAAAGGTTCCTTCAAAGTAGAGGTTTGCCATGCCGTCCTGAAGGCTATAGGCTTCCCAACCAGTTATTCCAGCGGAGAGGAACACGGCCTTGTCAAGCTTGGGCACGCTTTGGTAGGTGTAGGTGGCCGGTAGGGTGAAGTCGGCAATGCTCACGTTGTAGGGGTTGTTATCCGATGGAACGGTGGATAGGTCGGCAACCTCAAATTCGGCAGTGGTTTCGTTGTTACGTAGGTTCGATGGTGCACTTGACTTTTTACTTTCCCTACTTACCCCATAGCTAGTCGCCACTGCTTCCTCACGTGGTTCTTCACCATATTCAAAGGCTTTGTCGCTCATCATCTTCATGGGCATTGGTGCAGGCGCAGGTTCATAAAAGGAGAGATACCAAGGGGTGATGTCAGGCTTTACTCCATTCCTGGTGGGGTTTCCAGACGAGAGTACCAACCTTACCTTGTCCCAGTTCTCCCCACAATTTTGAACTACAGTTGCTCTATATCCAAAGGTTACGGGGTTATTAATGTCCTTAATGCGTAGGTCGTAGTATGGTGTCCAGCTGGCTTGACTTACCAGGTAGGAGATGGTGAGTTCACTGGTGGTAGCTGTTTTTGTGGATACCATCAGCCTTATTACTCCGGTGGGTTGGTCGAGTTGAGCGTTAAGCTCCTGCAGCTGCTGGTTTATCTTTCCAATTTCTTTGTTTAGCTGGGCAATGCTGTTCTGCGATGCCAACCTCATGTTGCTAATTTCCGTCAGACGGCTACGAAAGAAATCGGCGGCTTCGCGCAACTCAACAATCTTGACACCAGAATTTTGGCTGCCCAGCTTCTGGTTTTCATGGAGCAGGTTCTCCTCCTGCTGCAGAATGGATATTTTGTTCTGCTCAATGGTCACCTTATCCTGCAGCGATTTTAGCTGGGTTTGAAGGTTGGTTATCTCTACCGTTTTAGTCTGCCTATTCAGGTAGTCGATGCTCTGGGTTAGAGAAAGTATGGTAACGTCGTTGCTTAACCCTGCGCTAATGGATTGGGCATTAATGTTGGGCGATAGCCCTGCCAGCACCAGTTGGGTGGTTCCTGCCTTCAGATCGACCGGAGCGTTGCGGGTTATTTGGGCTCCGGAAACAAATACGGTAACCTTCTCGATTTTTGAGTTTACAGGCACCTGTGCCTTAGTGGTTAGCGAAAAGCATACAAGGGAAGCAAGAGCTAATAATTTAACTTTCATATCGGTGGTATTTATAGTTGTATGATAATGATTCTTTTAATTAAAAAATCCATACCAAGTTAAGGAATTGTGTAAAGCAATCGGCTATTATTGAGAAATATTCAGGCTACATCATTTATTCGTTATACCTTATATAATGGTAAAAAGAGAAAACCCGACATCGTCAGCCTCTGGCTGACGATGCGGGTTTTCAGGGTAATCTACTGATCGGCTTATATAACTGGGTTTATAGTATCGGTAGAATGGCTCCGTCGCTAACCGCCGTAAGGTCCTTCACCACAATGTCGTAATCCACCTTTTTCCCTATTACCTTTTCACGTTCGGCAATTTTGCTCCGGTGAAACTCCCGTATCTCAGCGTCGAATGGAAGGTTGCCAAAGTCATAGAAACGAGCTGCTCCAGTGGCATCTTTTACCCCCATCACCTTTGATTTAACCAGCTGGCTGGTGGAGTATGGCTGGTCAAGAACACCTTCGGCAATGGCGGCTGCTGTGCCAACAACAATGTCGTTATTACCCAGTTGAAGTACCTTTTCCAGCATGGCACGGGTCTCAATTTCGGTATAGTAGGCTTCCTGCCTTACATCGGCATTGTCGAGCACGTTGAAATGCTGAGCTTGCAGCATATTGATGGCCATTCCTGCACATCGAAAGCTGTGAGCCGTCCCGTGCTTGGTAGGGATGTGGTGTGCCTCGTCGATTGTTCGGGAGCCAACAACCTGAACTTGTCCCAGCACTGCCAGAACCGAGTAGTAGGAGATGAGGCCGTAGACCTGATCCTGCTCCAACGGAAACCGGCCAGTGGGGCTTACGCAGTAGGTGGTTAGCTTTACATCGTTGTAGCCAAAACGGTCGAGATACTCCCTGGCTAGCTTACGGAACGTAACAATCATCCCCAAGTCTTGTGCAAAGTGCCCCTGCACCCAACAGTTGAGCTGCATGTGTTTTACACCCTGTTCCGCCGCAATGAGCACCTCAATAATTTCGGGTGCGAGCATTAGCGAAGGTGGGCTCGTGGCTGGCATGGCACCGCTTACACAGTAGAGCATGGGAACTCCATGCTCCTCGTAGTGACCCATGAGCCTATTGATGTATTGAAAGTTGTGAATTATCTGCTCAACAGGCACATTCTTGGTGTAGTTCCAGAAGCTAATAAGCGGACCTCCGGAGTAGCCCGTATGACCGCCAGCAAGGCCAATCTCGTGAGTGAGGCGGGCATCGGGGGTAGGACCGAAGAGCAGCACAGGAATGTTCAAGGCATTTATTATCTCCCTATTTCCTTTCACTCCATGC
>DATKVT010000166.1 GCA_035529935.1 Williamwhitmania sp.
CGCTTGGCTGCCGAAGGAAGAGGGGAATGGGGACTAATACGCGGAATAGGCCGTTGGCCTAGCGAGCGTGGGAGTTCACCCCGTTCTCTTCTTCTAAAAGTAGTAACTTAAAAACAGTAAGGCAAATCTAAAGGCGAGCGGATAAAGTATTGTAGACCAACATCGCAATTTAAGATGCTAGTTCCTCGTAAAGAATCAACAAATTAGTATTGGACAAAAGTGAAATGAAATATATCCACAAATAAAGTTACCAAAAAGGGTAACATGAGCTATCTTTGTAAAGTATGAGAATAGTAAAAGAGTCAACATTAACCGAGTATTGTAAGGAAAGCAAACATCAACAGGCGGAGGAGTCTGTTAAAGCTTGGATTTACGAGGTTAGGTTCTCAACATGGCATACCGCAAATGAGCTAAAAGCAAAATACGGCAATGCCAGTATTATAAGTTCAAAGCGTGTAGTGTTCAACATAAAGGGCAATGATTACCGCTTGATTGTTGACGTAGAGTATAAGTTGAAAATAGTCTTTGTCGTTTGGTTCGGAACACATAAGGAATACGACAAGATAGATGCAAAAACAGTAAGATATGAAGACCAAAATATTAAAAACTGAAAAGGAATATAGCGAAGCTTGCGAGCGTATTTATACCCTAATTAACAGCACTGCTGAGGCCATTGAACCGGACAGCCCAGAAGGTGAAGAAATGGAGTTACTATCGTTGCTAGTGGGAAAGTATGAGCAGGAACATTACCCCATTGAGGCACCAAACCCCATTGAGGCCATAAAGTTTAGAATGGAACAAATGAATTTAAAACAGGTTGATGTAGCACTATTGTTTGGAGGAAAAACAAGGGTATCGGAAGTTTTGCATGGTAAACGACCATTGACTCTAAAAATGATAACCCTGCTGAACAGATATTTAGGAATTCCATTGGAATCGTTGGTTGCAGGAAACAAAGAGTTGACGCTTGAACCCGAAAAAAGGGATAAGCTTTTACGCATTGCATCCATTAAAGAATATATCTCCCGCTAGTCCGCACTTATAGTTTATGGCATTATCAAGCTGTTCGCCATATTCCAAAGATAGGGTTGCCGAAGAGTTGGGTAAACCGTTTCAATGGTTTCTAATTTCCAATGCACATTTCGGTGTTCCTAATTCTTCTGAGAACTATTGCTACCTTTGTGCACTCATAATCTCGCTGTAAGCCAATGGCATTAAATGCATAATGTGATGGCTGTATTCTGGGGAGCTATGTTTTTTTTGATTATTTACGTTAGAAATAGGGATATTGGAAAAGTTTGAGATTGTAGCCAAAACGCTATTTGGCTTTGAGGAGATTTTGGCTGCCGAGCTTCGCGAGCTTGGTGCCAGCGACATTAAAATTTTGACCCGCGCGGTTAAGTATAAAGGGGATAGCGAGCTCCTGTATAAAAGCAACCTGCTGCTGCGCACTGCCATTAAAATTCTGAAGCCCATTGCCTCATTTAACGCAAACAACGAGGAGCAGCTCTACCAAAAAGTTCGCGGCATCGATTGGTCGCAGTATATGACCGTTGACGATACGTTGGCCATCGACGGCATCACCTTTAGCGATGTGTTTACCCACTCGCAGTATATTGCGCTTAAGACCAAGGATGCCATTGTAGATCAGTTCCGCGATGAGTTTGGCGTTCGTCCAAACGTTGATATTGAGAATCCAAGCCTTCGCGTCAACGTGCATATTGCCGACACCACCGTATCCATCTCCCTCGACAGCAGCGGTAAGTCGCTGGGCAAGCGAGGTTACAAAACCGAGCAGAATGCTGCCCCGTTGAGCGAAGTAATGGCTGCCGGAATTATTATGCTTTCGGGATGGGACAAGAGCCGTCCGTTTATCGACCCCATGTGCGGTTCCGGAACCATTCCCATTGAAGCTGCGTTGATTGCACGTAACATTCCTGCCGGGAATTTCCGTCACTTTACCTTCGAAAGTTGGAAAGATTTTGATGTCACTCTCTGGGAAGAGATAAAGCGGGAGGCCAATGCAAAGATTGTTCCCTACGATGGCAAGATTATGGGTTTCGACATCGATAGCCAATCCATAAGAATTGCTCGCGACAATGCAAAGCGGGCAGGGGTTGACGATATTGTTACCATTGAGCACACCGACTTCTTCGAAACAAGTCCGGGCATCGACAATGCTCACCTGGTGATGAATCCTCCCTACGGCGAACGGCTCGAAGAGAAGGAGGATATGATTGACCTCTACAAGGCTATTGGAGACCACTTTAAGCAGCACTACAACGGATGCGACGCTTGGGTTTTGAGCGGCAACCTCGATGCCATAAAGTTTATTGGGTTGCGTCCATCGCGTAAGATATGGCTATACAATGGCCCCATTGAGTGCAAGCTCCACAAGTTTGAGATGTACAGAGGTAGCAAGAAGGCTTCGAAGCAGGAGAGCCAGAGCTAATCGCTATTCCATAATCATTGGAGGGTATTTGCTAGTAGGTAGGTGCCCTCTTTTTATTGATATGTTGATGAGTTAATCCAAGTTTGGACATAAGCGTAACGCTCAGGCGAATTCCGGATTTTCAAATTGCCTCATTGGCATATTTCTTCGGTCTTCCGACTCCTAGCTTCCGACCCTTTCCCTCTCCTCTCTCTTTTTCGTCACCCGTCACTCTTCTGCCACCTGTCACTTTCCCGTCACTCTTTTTTTCTTAATTTCGCAACCTGTATATAATTAGGTAACCATGGATTACAATTTTTCGGAAATAGAGCAGAAGTGGCAGCGCTACTGGAGCGAGCACAAGACTTTTCATGTGGAGGTAGATTCGTCAAGACCCAAGTTTTTTGTCCTCGATATGTTCCCATACCCATCGGGAGCGGGGCTTCACGTAGGACATCCGCTGGGATATATCGCCTCCGACATCTACTCGCGCTACAAGCGTCACTGCGGCTTCAATGTGCTTCACCCCATGGGTTACGATGCCTTTGGACTGCCGGCCGAACAGTATGCCATTCAAACCGGCCAGCATCCAGCCATTACCACCGAAAATAACATTCGTCGCTACCGCGAGCAGCTCGATAAAATTGGCTTCAGCTACGATTGGGACCGTGAGTTTCGCACCTGCGACCCCGAATACTACAAGTGGACCCAGTGGGCATTCGTCCAAATGTTTGAGCACTGGTATGATCTAAAAACACAGATGGCCGAGCCGATTTCGGCCTTGGTTAATGAATTTTCGGAAAGCGGTAACACCTTGGTCGAGGCAGCCTGCAGCGATGTGGATACCTTTTCGGCAGACAAGTGGAATGCCATGAGCGAAAGGGAACAACAGGAAGTGTTGCAGGCCTACCGTTTGGCTTATCAGGCCGACATCATGGTAAACTGGTGCCCAGCTCTGGGAACCGTACTGGCAAACGACGAGGTGAAGGAGGGTATGTCGGTTCGTGGTGGTCATCCCGTGGAGCAGCGTAAAATGCGCCAGTGGTGCCTGCGCATTAGCGCCTATGCACAGCGGCTGCTCGATGGCCTCGATAAGGTTGACTGGACCGACTCGCTTAAGGAGATACAGCGCAACTGGATTGGCCGTTCCGAAGGTGCAGAGGTCAACTTCTCGCTAAAAGATTCCGACGAAAAAATACTGGTGTTTACCACCCGCCCCGATACCATTTTCGGCGTTACCTTCATGGTAGTTGCTCCCGAAAGTGAGCTGCTGCAGTCGCTCACCCATCCCGACTTTAGAGCACAGGTTGACGACTACCTCAATGAGGTAAAGTCAAGGTCGGAGCGTGAGCGTATGACCGAGGTAAAAAAGGTTTCTGGACAGTTTTTAGGAACCTACGCCATAAATCCATTCTCCGGTAAGGAGGTGCCCATTTACGTGAGCGACTACGTGCTTGCAGGATATGGAACTGGAGCCATTATGGCCGTTCCTGCTCACGATAGCCGCGACTACGCCTTTGCAAAGCACTTCAACCTGCCCATTATTGAGGTGGTGAGCGGTGGTGACATCAGCAAGGAGAGCTACGATGCCAAGGAGGGAAAGTTGGTTAACTCCGATTTCCTCAATGGACTCGACGTTAAGAATGCGGTAAAGCGGGCAATAGCCGAGGTGGAGAGCCGCAAGTTGGGACAGAAAAAGGTGAACTTCCGCCTGCGCGATGCTACCTTTAGCCGTCAGCGCTACTGGGGTGAGCCATTCCCAATTTTCTATCGGGATGGAATGCCCTTTCCGGTCAATGTAGATAAGCTGCCATTGGAGCTGCCTGAGGTTGATGCCTACCTGCCCACAGAAAAGGGTGAGCCGCCTCTTGGTCGCGCTAAAAGCTGGAATACCCCCGAAGGTTACCCTTACGAGCTGAGCACCATGCCCGGTTTTGCAGGATCGTCAGCCTACTACCTTCGCTACATGGACCCTCGAAACGATGAGGCTTTGGTTTCCGTTGAGGCAAACAGCTATTGGCAGGATGTGGATCTCTACATTGGCGGTACCGAGCATGCCACCGGACACCTCATCTACTCCCGCTTCTGGAACAAATTTCTCTTCGACATGGGCAAGGTCTGCAAGGAGGAGCCCTTCCGTAAGCTCATCAACCAGGGCATGATTCAGGGACGATCCAACTTTGTATATCGCATAAAGGATACCAATAAGTTTGTCTCATTGGGGCTCAAAGGTCACTACGATACCACCGAGATACACGTGGACGTAAATATTGTTTCCAACGATATTCTCGACATTGATAAGTTCCGCGCTTGGCGACCCGAGTTTGCCAGTGCCGAATTTGTTCTCGAAGATGGCAAGTATGTTTGCGGTTGGGCTGTGGAGAAGATGTCGAAGAGTATGTATAACGTGGTAAATCCCGACGACGTGGTGGAGCACTACGGTGCCGATACGCTGCGCATGTATGAGATGTTTCTTGGTCCTTTGGAAGCCAGCAAGCCTTGGGATACCAACGGTATCGATGGTGTATCTAAATTCTTGAGAAAATTTTGGCGTCTGTTTACGAACAAGAATGGCGAAATAGAACTGAGCACCGACAAGGCTAACCCTGCAGAGCAAAAGGTGCTACACAAAACCATTAAGAAGGTGAGGGAGGATATTGAGAACTTCTCGTTCAACACTTCCGTGGCTACTTTTATGATTTGCGTAAACGAGCTGGGCGATTTAAAGTGCTCCAAACGCGAAATTCTAGACCCGCTCACCGTCCTGTTGGCTCCCTTTGCGCCCCATATTTCAGAGGAGTTGTGGAGCCTTATGGGCAACAAAGCCAGCATTGCCGATGCACGGTATCCTGAGTTCGACCCAGCCTACTTGGTTGAGTCCAGCTTCGAATATCCAGTTTCGTTCAATGGGAAGTTGCGCTTTAAGAAGGAACTGCCTTTGGGAATTTCGGTTAAGGAGATTGAAGAGGCTGTGCTTGCCGACGACAATACAAAGAAGTATCTCGACGGAAAGCCACCCAAGAAGATAATTATTGTGCCAAATAAAATTATCAACATCGTAGTGTAATGAAAAAGGCCTATAAGTTTATTAAGCCATACGTTGTCATCACCTTTGGGTTGCTGCTTTACGTTACCGCCTGGACCACCTTTTTGATTCCTTCCGGTATCACTGGTGGTGGGGTCAGCGGTATTGGTGCGCTGGTTTACTTTGCCACCGGCATTCCAGTGGGGTTAACCTACTTTATTATTAATATTTTTCTTGTTGGCTTAGCCATAAAGATATTGGGAGCCAACTTCGGGGTTAAAACCATCTTTGGTATCATAATGGCGTCCATCCTTTTCTCGGTTTTGCAGAAGCTCATTACGAGGCCATTGCTTGAGGATAAGTTTATGTCGGCCATTATTGGCGGTATGCTCAGCGGGGTGGGGATTGGCATCACCTTTACGCAAGGTGGCTCGAGTGGGGGTACTGACATTATTGCCATGATTGTGGGCAAGTATAGGAATATTAGCCCCGGACGAATTATCCTCTTTTGCGATGTTTTTATTATTGCGTCGGCATTTGTGGTTATGCTCGACAAGACACCGATTGAACGTCTACAGATAATCGTATATGGGTACGTGGCAATGGCCATCACCGCCTACGCAATTGATGCAGTGCTTTCCGGTTCCCGGCAAAGCGTGCAGGTTTTTGTTTTCAGCAAAAGCTACGGCGATATTGCCGATAGGGTGACCAAGGAGCTGGGGCGTGGTGTTACGGTTATCGACGGAGAGGGTTGGTATAGCAAGGAGCGCCAAAAGGTGCTCATTACCATGGTTCGCAAGCATGAGCTGTCGGATGTATACCGAATTGTTAAGGAGATAGACAATGATGCCTTTATTAGCGTTTCGCTGGTAATGGGGGTTTATGGCAAGGGATTTGAACGAATAAGGGCGTAATTAAAAAGTTAGGGTTAAAAGTTTTATGGACTTGCCTTAGCATTTCCGTAGCCCATAAACTCATAACTCTTAGTCTATAGCCTAATTTTCCCCCTTCCGCCAATTCTTAGCTCTATTTAAGTTTTGGTTCCATCTCATAATTATTACTTTTGGCCACAAGAGTCTAGAAATTTTCACAAGGGTTACATTTTTTGGAATGAAGAAGAGATGGCTGTGGCTTATTTTGCCAGTTACCGTTGTAGTGGCGGTTTTTTTGTACATTAGTATAGAGGAAAGGGTTGAAGACAGTATAGTTGAAAAGGAACCCCTTCCACCTGTCATGGAGTATGGCATTCCGGTCGACTCTTTCAACGTGGAAACCGAGGTGGTAAAGCACAACCAAACTCTTGCGTCCATTCTCTACGACAAGGATTTTTCCAATAGCCAGATTTATGAGTTGACCCAAAAGGCTTTGGGTGTGGTCGATTTGCGGAAGATTAAGGCGGGAAACATGCTTAAGTTTTATACCACCACCGACTCATCTGAGCACCTTTCATATATGGTGTATGAGCAGTCACCCATCGATTATGTTAGGTTCACCTTTGGCGATTCCATAACAGTGCAACGAAGCCAGCGAGCAGTAATGGCCGTAAAGCGAATTGCTCATGGAACTATAAAAACAAGCCTTTGGGAAACCATGGTTAACGATAGTATTCCGGCTGCCTTGGCACTCGACCTGTCTGATATCTATGCATGGACCATCGATTTTTTTGCCCTTCAGCAAGGCGATAGCTTTGAGGCTATTTACGACGAACTTTACGTGGGCAATAAGAGCATTGGCATTGGAAAAATATATGGAGCAAAGTTTATTCATCGTGGTGATACAATTTTGGCCATCGATTTTCCTCAGGATTCGGTTGATAACTATTGGGACGAGTTGGGTCACAACCTGAGAAAGGCATTTCTTAAAGCTCCACTGCGCTTTTCCCACATCACCTCCCGCTTTTCCATGAGGCGCTTTCACCCCATTCTTCATATTTACCGACCCCATACAGGCGTGGATTATGCTGCGCCGATTGGCACACCAGTAATGAGTATAGGCGATGGAACAGTTATTGGGAAGGGCTACTCAATAGGTAGTGGAAACTACATTAAAATTCGACACAACTCCACCTACACCACTGCCTATAACCATTTTTCACGATTTGGGAAGGATATTGCAATAGGTAGGCGGGTAGTTCAAGGACAAATCATTGGTTATGTTGGAAAAACGGGTTACGCCACCGGGCCACACCTGGATTTTCGAATTTGGAAAAATGGCTCTCCCGTAAATCCCCTCACCGTTAAGTCACCTCCTGTAGAGCCGCTTCGATCGGAGAATATGGCTGCCTTTGATGCACATCGTGACTCGGTATTGGCTGAGCTGGATGGAAAAATTAAAGTTGGCATCGATACG